>NZ_QAIM01000600.1:0-1952 GCF_003061035.1 Acidovorax sp. HMWF018 | reverse complement strand
TTTCAGTGCAATAACTGGCGGTACGCAAACCCAGCACTGGCGCGGGGGTGGTGTTGGTAGATCGTTGATTCTGTTGGCTT
Organism: Acidovorax sp. HMWF018; assembly: GCF_003061035.1. NCBI lineage: Bacteria > Pseudomonadati > Pseudomonadota > Betaproteobacteria > Burkholderiales > Comamonadaceae > Acidovorax > Acidovorax sp. HMWF018. The sequence goes on along the minus strand of NZ_QAIM01000600.1, from coordinate 1,872 downwards.
TCCTGTTCACTTCTCAAACGGGTATCGTGGCCTCCCGCTAATGGGGTTCACGATGCAGGACTGGCAAACGACGTTTTTGGGGATGCGTGAGCTGCCCCGCGATATCAGTGACTTCGAGATGAAGGCGTTTTTCACCTTCGATGGTGCAGAGCGCGAGGCAATCAATGCGCGCCGGGGTGACGCCCACAAGCTCGGTCTGGCGCTGCATATCGGGTTTTTGCGCATGAGTGGCCGCCTGCTGTATGCCTTTCGGGTGGTTCCCGTCGCCCTGTGGCGCCACTTGAGCGAGGAACTTGGCATTGCCACCCCTGATGTGGCTTCGCTGCGCACGCTGTACGGGCGGGAGAAGACACTGTTCGATCACCAGCAAGTAGCGTGCACGGCCCTTGGTTTTCGGTGGATGAGCGAGCACCAACGCCGCTCCCTGGTGCGTGAACTGCGGGACGAAGTGGCCCGTTGCGCCGACCGCGATCAACTGCTCGGGAGGGCCCGCCAATGGCTGTACAAGAATAAGCTGGTGATCGTGCACGAGCGGGCCATCCGGACTTTGATTGCGAGCGCACTCACCCAGCTCGAAGCGGAGACAGGTGCTGCAATCGCCGCCAGCGTCGATCCGGCAACCCTTGATCGGTGGCGAACCTCGGTTGCAGAGCTGCGCCCAGATGGACAAACCCAACAAAGCTGGCTGTGGTCGGCGCCGGCCAAGCACTCAACCCGCCAAATCAGCGAGGTACTTGAACGCATCGATCTGCTGTACGAGCTGGACGTTCATAAACACCTGACCGACATCCCCGATCTCATCTTGCGCCGTTACGCGCGCCGACTAGTCTCTCGGCCGCCGTCTGCCGGCGCCAAGATCAAGGAACCCGCGCGCACCGTGGAGGTCGCCTGCTTTCTGCGGTATTGCCTGTTCACCACCACGGACCAGTTGATTTTGATGGTGCAGCGCCGGATTGCCGATCTGTGGCGCCAGACCGCTGCCGAGGTCCCCGCCACCGTCAACTGGGCGGCGATGTACAAAACGCTACTGGCCGAACTCGTGGCCTTGAGCGCCCAGGGCGCTGTGCCGGACGCCGAGCTGCGCGCACGGCTTGAAGCCTTGGTCATCGAAACCCAGAAACGCAAGCCACCCAGTCGGGCCTCCCTTGTGCGCGAAGGATTGATTGATGTCATTCGCCCCGTACGCTCACTGCTTGTGGCAATTGCAAAGCTTCCATGGCAAGCCACCGGAGAGCATCCCACCATCGACGCCCTGACGAAATTGAGCGCCTATTACGCCAGTAACATCAGAAAGTTGCCGGATGGCGTTGTCGCGCCAGGCCTGGGGAAGGTCTGGCAAGCCGCCATATCCAGCCCAGACCGGGAACGGGCGTTTCGGGCATTGGAGGTTGCCACCTTGTTTGCCCTGCGCCGCGCGGTGCGCAATGGATCGGTCTGGATCGAGCACAGCTTGAGTTTTAGGGGCCGTGCACGCCTGTTCTTCACGGACGAACGTTGGAAGGACGAGTCCAAGAAGCACTATGCCCGTCTGTCGCTGCCCGGCAAGGCGGCCACCTTTCTGAAGCCATTGTTGGCCAAGGTAACTGCAGGTGTCGATGCTGTGGCTGCGGCGGCACGCAGTGGCGTACTGCGCGTCGACGATGAACTCCACCTCTCAGTTTTACCCGCCGAAGACGAAGACCCCGAAGTCACCAAGCTACGGGCGGCTTTGGATCACCGCATCGGCGAAGTGCAATTGCCTGAAGTGATTCTGGCCGTTGACGCCCAGGTGCGCTTCAGCTGGATCATGCTCGGCCGTGAACCACGGTCAACAGCGGAACTGCTGATGGTCTATGCCGGCATCATGGCCCACGGCACCAGTCTGACAGCCAT
>NZ_QAIM01000599.1:0-1115 GCF_003061035.1 Acidovorax sp. HMWF018 | reverse complement strand
GAGCCCTGTAGCCCGATACGGCGGGCGCTGGGCACAGGTCTCTTGGAAGCTTTTGCCCCAAAGCCCCCGGTGGCGCGGCGCACACCCGCCGCAGGGGGCGGGAAGGGAGACTCTGTCGACCCGCTATCGCACCACCATGGACGTGAAGGGCCACACATAAGCCTGCAGGCTCACCAACAGCCCCACCAGGCAGGCCAGCGCGATCGAGTGGAAGAAGACGAAGCGCAGGATGTCCCCTTCATGGTTGAACCAGCGGGTGGCGGTAGAGGCCACAACAATCGACTGCGCATCGATCATCTTGCCCATCACGCCGCCCGAGCTGTTGGCGGCGCCCATGAGGTTGGGCGAAAGGCCCAGCTGTTCGGCCGCCACCTTCTGCATGCCCCCGAACAGCACGTTGGAGGCCGTGTCCGAGCCGGTCAGCGCCACACCCAGCCACCCCATGAGGGTGCCAAAGAAGGGGTACAGCACACCGGTGTTGGCAAACGCCAGACCCAGGGTGGTGTCCGTGCCCGAGTAGCGGGTGAGCGTGCCCAGTGCCAGCATGAGCACGATGGTCAGCAGCGAATAGCGCACCAGCCAGACGGTGCGGAAGAACGTACCAACGATAGCGACGGGGCTGTAGCGCATGAGCAGGGCGCTGACCAGCGCAGACAGCAAGATGCCCGTGCCGGTGGCCGACAGCAGGTTCAGCGTGTAGACCGCGCCTTCCTTGGTGGGCTTGGGCACCACAGGCGGCATCTTCTCGATGAGGTTGTGCAGCCCGTCCATCGGGAAGGCTGGCGAGAAAATGCCATTGAGCCATGCCTTGACCGATGGCAGCCCCCAGACAAACACACACACCGACAGGATCACCCAGGGCATCCAGGCATTGATCAGCTGAGCGCGTGAATAGCGCACCGGGGCCTGGGCGGGCTTGGTTTCGCCAGCACTGGGGTCGTGGCCGCGCATCGAGGGCGAGGTCCAGATCTTCTTGGGCTGCCACACGCGCAGGAACGCGATCAGGCTCGCCATGGAGACGATGGCCGCAATGATGTCCACCAGCTCAGGGCCGATGTAGTTGGAGACCAGGAACTGCGGAATGGCAAACGACACACCGGCGACCAGAATGGCGG
>NZ_QAIM01000598.1:0-2252 GCF_003061035.1 Acidovorax sp. HMWF018 | reverse complement strand
AGGGCACGGACCATACTGAGGCGCGGCCGCAGTGGCGCCGAGGTGACTATTCTGCAGGTGGCAGATCTTGAACTGGACCTTCTGCGGCGTCGAGTCAGCAGGTCCGGCAAACGCATCGACCTCACACCCAAGGAATTCGGGCTGCTGGAGCTGCTGATGCGTCGCCAAGGGGAGGTTTTGCCTCGCTCTCTGATCGCGTCGCAGGTGTGGGATATGAATTTCGACAGCGATTCCAACGTGGTCGAGGTGGCAATGCGCAGGCTTCGGGCCAAAATTGACGATGCCTATGACGCCAAGCTGATTCAGACGGTGCGAGGCATGGGTTATGTGCTTGAGGCACCCCAGGAGAATGTGTGATAGCTCGGTACTCGCTCACGACACGACTGACAGTCTTTTTTACGCTGGCTTCCGGGCTCGTGCTTGTTGGCCTGGGGACACTTGTTGCCATTTCCATTGACCGGCATTTTGTGGAACTCGACCGCGATGCTCTGCGCGACAAAATTCACCTCACACGTGAGGTGATAGGAAAATCCACGTCACCGCAGGACCTCAAAATTCGGCTGGACGACGTTTTGCACAGCCATGAGGGCCTTTTTGTCAGCGTTTTCCGTGACAGAGATCCGCTCTACGCGACTCCGGATTTCCAGTTTCCAGAGGACCTCATCGCCCAGACCCAGCAGGCCCGACTGGGGGTTGCATCCTGGAAAACCGCAGAGCGGGAGTACCGAGGAATGTCAGCATCTGTGACGTTGCCAGGTTCCGCCGAGCCGCCGCTGCAGGTTTGGGTGGCAGTTGACATTGCCCACCACAAGCACTTCATGTACGCCTTGATTCAGACGCTAGTGGGTTACGTGGCGTTAGCCACTCTGGTGGCGGGAATACTGGGTTGGTGGGCCGCAAAGAATGGCTTGGCCCCACTTCGGACCATGCGGTCTCGCGCCATGGCGATCACGGCGCAGCGGCTGGACGAGCGGATGCCAACCGAGGAGTTTCCGGTGGAGATGGCCGACCTGGCGACCACCCTCAACGAGATGCTCCGGCGCCTGAAGGAGGAGTTCGACCGGTTGTCCGAGTTTTCTTCGGACCTGGCTCACGAGCTGCGTACGCCGATCAACAATCTGATGACACAGACCCAGGTCACGCTCAGCCAGGCTCGCGCCTCTGAGGAGTATCAGGACATACTGGCCTCCAACGCCGAGGAGTACCAGCGCCTGGCCCGCATGGTGGCTGACATGTTGTTCCTGGCGAAAGCCGACCACGGACTCATTCTTCCCAGTACGGAAAAAATTGCTGTCCACGACGAAGCACAGGCCCTGTTTGACTTCTACGAGGCCCTTGCCGAAGAAAAGCAGGTCGGTCTGCAGCTTATTGGGGCGGCAGAGATCACTGGCGATCGGTTGATGCTGCGTCGGGCGCTGAGCAATCTCCTGTCCAACGCCATTCGCTATACCCCCCCTGGAGAACAGGTGGTCGTTGACATTCAAGGGGACGTTCACGGAACCACCGTGGATGTAGTCAACACTGGACCTTCCATCGACGCGCAGATGATCCCCCGCCTTTTCGACCGCTTCTTTCGGGCAGACAAGTCGCGCAAGCAACTGGACTCCGACGGTGCGGGCTTGGGCTTGTCTATCACCCAGGCGATTGTTCATGCGCACCGAGGCCGCATCTCTGTGAGTTCGGCCGATGGCAGGACTTGTTTTTCGATGTATTTCCCCAGTGCTCAGAACATTGGCAAGCGCCTCACAACAGATGCATGACCCCCTGGCCACCCTCATTGACTGCTGGAAGGCAGATCCCAGCAGCACCTACAACACCTGGTTCTTGTGGGATCAGCGGATCAAGAACTTCCGCTCCATTCGCCGAGGCATTGCGCAAGTGGTGGAGGACATCCGGGCCGGAACGTTTGGCAACGCCTACCGAGGCTCCTCGCTGGAGACAATCGTCGGGTCCGTGGCGGAGCAGCGCCAGATCTTCAAGGGTGCGGACCACGCTTTCCTCTGGAAACCCAAGCTGCGGATTCCGGACATCTACGAGAACACGAGCAACCAGCTCGCCTTCGCAGATCTTCTTCACACTTGCGATCACTGTGACTGCGCAGAAGACGTAGTGGCCGCCATACAGCGCATTGATGCAATTGGCATCAAAGGCTTGGGCCCAGCAGTCGCCAACTTGCTGTATTTCATCCACCCAACGCTGGTCTCTCCCTTCAACACGGCCATCGTCAACGGGTTCAACGCGGTGACCGGGGG
>NZ_QAIM01000090.1:0-17519 GCF_003061035.1 Acidovorax sp. HMWF018 | reverse complement strand
TGCTGAAGCTCGAAGCCTCGGGCCCGCCCCGAAACCCTGTGGCCGCAGCGCTGGCCCAACGCAGCCTGTCCAGCGCGGCAGGCAAGCACATCCGAACCCGTGGGGCCCAGCGCCGTGCGGACAACGTCGCCCTGCGCAAGGCGATCCAGAGCCCCTTTTTGAACGATTGACATGAATCCCTTCAACAACCCACTGCCGCCACACCAGCGGCATCCCACGCCGCATCCGGCGCTGGCCGGTGCGCCAACGCTGGCAGCGCATCTATCCCCGGTGCACTCAGCGCACCCTGTGCGTGCCCAGACAGCCGCGCCCATCACGCCAGTTGCCAGCAGCGCAGAGCTGGCTCAGCGCCAGCAGGCTTTGGCCCACGCGGCGTTGCAACTGAAAGCCGAGCTGTTCGGCATCGACGACGTGATCGACCGCGTGATCAATGCCATCCGCGCCTGGTACGTGCTGCCGCAGCTCATCACCCGGCCGGTCATCGTCTGCCTGTGGGGCCTGACCGGCACGGGCAAGACGCAGCTCACGCGGCGGCTGGCCCAGCTGCTGGGCTTTTACGACCGGTTTGTGGAAGTGCAGATGGACGGCTTCAGCCACGGCGCGAGCTACCGCAGCTCGTCCATCTCGGGCATGCTGGGCGACTCGGGCATCCACGAAGGCATGCCGGGCATCCTGGTGCTGGACGAGTTCCAGCGCTTTCGCACGGTAGACACCAAGGGCGCCGACGTGAAGGTGGAGCGCTACCAGGACGTGTGGACGCTGCTGTCCGACGGGCGCCTGCCACCCGCGTTGAGCGCGCTGTCCAACATCGAGCGCAAGCTGGCCGATGCGCACTACGAGGCTGAGCGCGCCGAAGATGGCGATGACGACCGCGCAGGCAAGAAGCCCTACCGCTTTCAGCTGGACGCCTGGGATGCGCAAGAACTCAAGCGCATGCTGAAGCTGCAGGAGCCGCTGTCCGCCATCATGCAGTGGCCGCCCGCCAAGGTGCAGGCGCTGTTTGCCAGCTTTCAGCAGTCCAGCCATGCGTGGGAGACCGACTACAGCAAGCTGCTGGTGTTTGTATGTGGCAACCTCGACGAGATGTACCACGAGACCGCACAACGCGTGGAAGACTGCGACACCGATGCCGACATCTTTCACCGCCTGACCCGCAAGCTCTCGCTCATCGACGTGAAGAAGGCGTTGGGCGAGCGCTTCAAGCCCGAGCAGATCGCGCGGCTGGGCAATGAACATGTGGTCTACCCGTCGTTCAGCAAGGCGACGTATGAGCACCTCATCCATAACCTGTGCACACGCTATGTGGACGATATTGCAGCGCAGTGTGGCGTGCGGTTTGCCATCGGGCAGGATGTGCTGAGCGAGCTGTATGCCAACGCGGTGTTTCCTGCGCAGGGCACGCGGCCACTGTTCTCGTCGGTACATGCGATCCTGAGCGCCAACCTGGTCAACGCGGCGTTGTGGGTGGTGCAGGAGCAGCTCTCAACGGACCAGGAGTTCGCCATTCACCTGGCGCCCGACAAGCGCCACCTGCTGGTGTCGGGCCAGGGGCCGGAGGGCCTAGTGCAGGCCGCGTTTGCGGTGACGCTGGAGCTGAACCGGCTCAAGCAACGTGCCAATGCAGACTTTCGGGCCCTGCTGGCCGTGCACGAGGCAGGCCACGGGCTGGCGTACTGCGTGTTGTTCGGCCATGCTCCGCAAGAGGTGAAGATCAACATCGCCTCGTTCGAGGGCGGCTACAACAGCTTCTCCAGCCTCAAGGCCACCACGCGCCAGAACGCGCTCGACATGATGTGCGTAGGCCTGGCAGGCCGCGTGGCAGAGGAGCTGGTGTTTGGCGAAATGGCCAGCACCACCGGGGCCGAGCAGGACTTGAAGCAGGTGACGGCCGAGGCAGCGCGCTACATCCGCCACCATGGCTTTGGCGCGCGGCTGGCCCGCACCGATGTCACCGTGGAGATGGACAACCATGTCAACACCGACATCGGCCCGAGCAACGAGGCCATCGAGGCGCTGATGCTGCAGCAATACCAGCGTGCCCAGGCGCTGCTGACCACGCACCATGAGGCACTGGGGCGCACGGTGGACGCCTTGCTGGCACACGGCACCATCGCCCCTGCGGAGATGGTGGCGCTGCTCCAGGGCTGCGGCATTGCGCTGGCGCCCCCCTCAGATGCCGCAGGCACCCTGCCCGAAGAAGGCCTGGTGCTGGAGCCCTTTGGTGCCAAACTCAGCGCGTTTCGCGCGCGCGGGGCGGCGTCCGCTGCACCCCAGCTGGCGTAACACCCAGCACGAAGGCGAAGGACCAAGGATCAAAATGGCCAGCGGGTTTTCCGAGTCCGGTGACGGGCTGCACTACGCCGAGCACATCTCGGTGCCGATGCGCCTCTTTGTGGGCGCCATTGCGCTGGGCATGTTCCTGATTCCTGTTCCCTTTGTGATGCACGCCACGGCCCGGACGCCGTGGCTGCACCTGCTGTTGGCCGCAGCGTGCGTGGTGGCGGCATGCGCCATGGGTGCGCTGTTTTTGGCGATTGCTCTGGGGCGGGTGCTGACGCTACATTTCGACCCAGCCAGGCGCCAGGTGCGGCGCACCTCGCGCTGGCCGCTGGTGGGCCGCACTGTGCACATTGCGTTTGATCGCTTTGCACCACCAGAGGTGGTGGAACGCACCTCAGAAGACGGCCCCTACCATGTGCTGCGCCTGACAGTGCATGGCGAGCGCCCCATGCACCTGGGCGGGTTTGACCGGCGGGAAGATGCCGAACGCTGGCGCAGCCGCATCGCAGCGCTGTTCGAGGGTCACCCTGGCTGAGCGTGCAAATCCCAGCACCCGGTCGCTAAGGACACTTATCATTCGCTCCTCGCGCATTACCACCACTGCCCCAAACACCTTTCTCCATGTCCGCCGTCTTCAATTTCACCTTCGTCCCCTGGTTCCGCTCGGTGGCGCCCTACATTCACAAGTTCCGCAACCAGACGTTTGTGATCGGGCTGACGGGTGAGGCGATTGCGGCCGGCAAGCTGCACAGCATTGCGCAAGACCTGGCACTGATCCAGGCCATGGGCGTGAAGATCGTGCTGGTGCACGGCTTTCGCCCGCAAGTGAATGAGCAGCTGGCAGCCAAGGGGCATGCGGCCAAGTACTCCCATGGCATCCGCATCACTGACTCCGTGGCACTCGATTGCGCGCAGGAGGCCGCCGGGCAGCTGCGTTATGAGATCGAGGCAGCGTTCAGTCAGGGCCTGCCCAACACGCCGATGGCGGGCGCCACGGTGCGGGTGATCTCGGGCAACTTTCTCACGGCGCGGCCCGTGGGCATTGTGGATGGGGTGGATTTTCAGCACTCGGGCCTGGTGCGCAAGGTGGACGTGGCCGGCATCCAGCGCACGCTGGACATGGGCGCGCTGGTGCTGCTGTCGCCGTTTGGCTTCTCGCCCACGGGCGAGGCCTTCAACCTGAGCATGGAAGAAGTGGCCACGAGCGTGGCCATCGAGCTGCGGGCCGACAAACTCATCTTTTTGACCGAGGTGCAGGGCATCCGCATGTCACCCACCGAGCCCGAGAGCGACGACAACCCCATCGACACCGAGCTGCCGCTGGCCGCCGCGCAGGCGCTGCTGGCCCAGTTGCCCCCGGCGCAGCAGCCCACCGACACGGGCTTTTACCTTCAGCACTGTGTGAAGGCCTGCAAGGCCGGCGTGGAGCGCAGCCACATCCTGCCGTTTGCGGTGGACGGCTCGCTGCTGCTGGAGGTCTATGTGCACGACGGCATCGGCACCATGGTCATCGACGAAAAGCTCGAAGAGCTGCGCGAGGCCACGATTGACGACGTGGGCGGCATCCTGCAGTTGATCGAGCCCTTCGAGAAGGATGGCACGCTGGTCAAGCGCGACCGCACCGAGATCGAGCGCGACATCGCCACCTACACCATCATCGAACACGACGGCGTGATTTTTGGCTGCGCGGCGCTCTACCCCTACCCCGAAGCCAAAACAGCCGAGATGGCCGCGGTGACGGTATCGCCGCAAAGCCAGGGCACGGGCGACGGCGAAAAGCTGCTCAAGCGCATCGAGCAGCGCGCGCGCCTGCTGGGGCTGGACAGCATCTTTGTGCTGACCACCCGCACCATGCACTGGTTCATCAAGCGCGGCTTCTCGCCGGTGGATCCGGACTGGCTGCCCGACGCCCGCAAGCGCAAGTACAACTGGGACCGCAAGAGCCAGGTGCTGGTCAAGAAGCTCTAAGAGCGGGTGAAAGTCTCGCGCGCGGCCGCCACGGCGCGCGCCACCTGCGCAATCGCCGCATCCCGCGGCTCCGGCGACGCCTTAGAGCGCGTGAGGTAGCAGGTCACCAGCACCGGTGCGCCTCCGTCCTGCGGCCACAACACGCCAATGTCGTTGGCCGTGCCGCTCTCGCCCGCCGTGCCCGTCTTGTCGCCCACCTTCCAGCCCGGCACACCGGCGCGCAGGCGCTTATCGCCTGTGCTGGTCTCCACCAGCCAGCGCTGCAGCCAGGCCCGGGATATGGGGCTGAGCGCGTTGCCCAGCACCAGTTTCTGCATGGTCTGCTGCATGGCCAGCGGCGTGGTGGTGTCGCGTGGGTCGCCCACGGCAGCCTCATTCAGCGCGGGCTCGGTGCGGTCCAGCCGCGTGACCTCGTCACCCAGCGAACGCACGAACGCGGTGAACCCGGCCGGCCCGCCATGGCGGGCCAGCAGCACATTGGCAGCGGTGTTGTCGCTCAGGCTGACGGTGGCAGAGCACAGCTCACCCACCGTCAGGCCGCCACCATCGCCCGCGCGCGGGCCGCTGACGGGCGAGTACGCCACCACGTCGGTGGCCGGGTAATGCACGCGCGCATCCAGCCGCTCCTTGCCCTGGTCCACCAGAGCCAGCATCCAGCCGGCCAACACCAGCTTGAAGGTGCTGGCCAGGGCAAAACGCTCGTCCTGCTGCCAGCCCAGCGCCAGGCCCGACCCGGTGTCCAGCATGGCCACCCCCAGGCGGCCCTGGGCGGCGCGTTCGATGCTGGCGAGGGCATCGTTCCATGCGCTGGCGGTCTGCTCGCGGCGGTCTGGGTTGCTGGCAGCTGCACAACCCCATAAAGGCATGGCCGTGGCGGCCATGAAACCCAAGGAAAACTGTCTTCTTTGCATATCGATTGAAAGCGTAGTGGGGAACAAGGCTCGAACGATACGGAGGTTCAGCCCCCAGCACCATCGACAATAATTGCCAAAAGCCCCAAGAAAAACTTTGACCTTTTGGCGCCATGCACCTGCCACTCAATGCTCTGCGAGCCTTCGAGGCCTCGGCCCGCCACCTGAACCTCACGCGCGCCGCCCAGGAGCTGCACGTGACCCAGACCGCCGTGAGCCAGCACATCCGCAAGCTGGAGGACCGGCTAGGCAAGCCTCTGTTCCGCCGCCTGCCACGCGGCCTGGCGCTGACGGACGAAGGCCAGGCCCTGCTGCCGGTGGTGGTGGAATCGTTTGGCAACCTGCAGCGCGCACTGGAGAAGCTGGGCGATACCCGGCCGCGCGAGGTGCTGACCGTGGGCGCCGTGGGCACCTTCGCGGTGGGCTGGCTGCTGCCCCGGCTGCGCGACTTTCAGCAGACCTGCCCCTTTGTGGACCTGCGCCTGCTCACGCACAACAACCGGGTGGACATGGCGGGCGAAGGGCTGGACTACGCCATCCGCTTTGGCGACGGAGCCTGGCACGGCACGCAGGCCGACCGCATCATGGATGCGCCCATGTCCGTGATGTGCTCGCCCGCCTTGGCCCGTGGCCTGCGCACGATGGCCGACCTGGCGCGCCAGCCCTTGCTGCGCAGCTACCGCACCGACGAATGGACGGCCTGGTTCGAGGCTGCGGGTGCGCCCTGCCCCGTGGTGCGCGGCGCGGTGTTCGACTCTTCCCTGACGCTGGCCGAGGCGGCGGCGCAGGGCGCGGGCATGGCGCTGTTGCCAGTGAAGATGTTCGCGCGCGAACTGCAGCAGGGCCGCCTGGCGCAGCCCTTTGCGCAAGAGCTGCACCGGGGCGCCTACTGGCTGACCCGCTTGCAATCGCGCACCACCACGGGGGCCATGGCAGCGTTCCGGGACTGGCTGATGGCACAGGCCAGCATTACAGTGGGTGCCGGGGCTGAAGAATTGGGATGATTTTGGCCGGCAGCGCTAGTGGATCATGCGCCAGAAGCTATCAATTACATAGCAAACGTACACCATGATGCGCTAGGGTGAGGCGATGTCAAAACCCCATCGCCGCCACATCCACCCCGTCCACCTGCCCCGCATCCAGAAACTGCTGGCCATAGCGCAGGTACACCCCTTCGCGCACAAACACCTCGAACAGGTCGGGGTCGATATGCCCGTTGTCTCGCATCCTGCACATGATGGCCAGCGCCTGCGACAGGGTCATGCCACTCTTGTAGGGCCTGTCTGCGGCCGTCAGCGCCTCAAAGATGTCGGCAATGCCCATCATGCGGGCCTGCAGCGACATCTGCTGGCGCGTGAGGCCGCGCGGATAGCCCTTGCCGTCCATGCGTTCGTGGTGGCCCCCAGCGTACTCGGGCACGTTCTGGAGGTGGCGCGGCCAGGGCAGCGTCTCCAGCATCTTGATGGTGGCAACGATGTGGTAGTTGATGGTGTCGCGCTCGGCCTGGTTCAGCGTGCCGGAGCGGATGGTGAGGTTCTCCACCTCCTCCCCCGTCAAAAAGCTCGTTTGCACACCCTGCGGGTTGCGCCAGTGGCGCATGGCGGCAATATCGCGCACACGCTGCTGGTCTTCGGGGCGCATGGCCTCGGTGCCGGTGTTGCTGCGGCGCAGAAACTCGCGGTCTTCCTCCAGCGCATGGATCTCGTGCTGCAGGGCCTGCAGCTCCTGGCCTTCTGCCCGTGCATCCACCACCGGACGCAGCGCCAGCTGGCGGCGCAGCGCGGCCAGTTCGGCATCGCGCTTGAGCACTTCAAACCGCGTGTCCACCAGGCCGATACGGTCGTAGATGGTCTGCAGCTTGGTGGCCTTGTCCACCACGTGCACAGGCGTGGTGATCTTGCCGCAGTCGTGCAGCAGGCCCGCCATCTTGAGCTCGTAGCGGTCGCGGTCGCTCATCTTGAACGCGGCCAACGGCCCTTCGCGGGTGGCATCAACAGCCTCGGCCAGCATCATCGTGAGAGCGGGCACGCGCTGGCAGTGGCCGCCGGTGTAGGGGGACTTTTCGTCGATGGCCAGGTTGATGAGGTTCACGAACGACTCGAACAGGCGTTCGAGCTGCGTGATGAGCAGCCGGTTGGTGAGCGCAATGGCCGCCTGCGAGGCCAGCGACTCGGCCAGGCTCTGGTCGGCCTGCGAGAAGGTGATGACCTCGCCCGTGTCCGGGTCGCGCGCATTGATGAGCTGCAGCACGCCGATGAGTTCGAGGTCGTGGTTCTTCATCGGCACCGTGAGGAACGACTGCGACCGGTAGCCCGTGCGCTGGTCAAACGCGCGCGTGCCCGAAAAATCAAACCCTGCCGCGCTGTAGGCGTCGGCAATGTTCACCGTGCGGTCGTGGATGGCCGCGTGGGCCGCCACCAGCGAATCATTGGGCCCGCCGTCGGCCGTGCGCAACGGTAACAGCGGCAGGTCGATGGGTTTGCCCGTGGTGCCCCCCAGGTTGATGCCCAGCGAGTCGGTGCGCAATATCTCGAACTTGAGGGCCGACTGGTCTTCCGTCACGCTGTAGAGCGTGCCGCCGTCGGCCCCGGTGATGGTCTTGGCGGCCTCCAGGATGTTCTCCAGCAGCCGGTCGATGTCCCGCTCGCGCGAGAGCGCAGCGCCAATGCCGTTGAGCTGCTCCAGCCGACGGAACAGATTGAGAGTGGATTCCTTGCTCATGCGACCACCTTGCAAGCAGCGTTGGTAACCCCGCATCGTAACGAAAGGTGACAGCTATCATCCCCCTTCCTGTTTCAAAAACGTCTTTTTCGTGGACTCGGTCACACCCCGCTATCTCACCGCCGCGCTTTATCAGTTCGTGGACCTGCCAGACTTTGCCGCCCTGCGCGAGCCCCTGCAGTCCCTGTGCGACGCGAACGGCGTGCGCGGCATGCTGTTGCTGGCGCCCGAGGGCATCAACGGCACCATTGCGGGCGAACCACAGGGCGTGCATGCGGTGTTGGCCTGGCTGCGCAGCGATGCGCGCTTTGCCGCCCTGCAGCACAAGGAGGCGCTGGCCGAGCGCATGCCCTTCTACCGCATGCGCGTGCGCCTCAAGCGCGAGATCGTCACCCTGGGCGTGCCAGGCCTGAACCCCGCACGCAACGCCGGCACCTATATGAAGCCCGAAGACTGGAACGCCCTCATCGACGACCCGGGCGTGGTGGTGGTGGACACGCGCAATGACTACGAGGTGGGCATTGGCACGTTTGAGCGCGCCATCAACCCGCACACGCAGACCTTTGCAGAGTTTCCGGCCTGGGTCGAAAAAGAGAAACAACCCGGCGGCGTGCTGGCGGGCAAGCCTAAAGTCGCCATGTTCTGCACTGGCGGCATCCGCTGCGAGAAGTCCACCGCGTTCCTCAAGTCGCAAGGCTTTGACGAGGTGTACCACCTGGAAGGCGGCATCCTCAAGTACCTGGAAACCGTACCCGAAGCATCCAGCCGCTGGCACGGCGACTGCTTTGTGTTCGACGAACGCGTCTCCGTGGGCCACGGCCTCGCACCGGGCCACCACCAGCTGTGCCGATCCTGCCGCATGCCGCTGGGCGAGGCCGAACTGCAGTCGCCACACTACGTGCCCGGTGTGAGCTGCCCGTATTGCCACGGCACCCGCACACCCGAGCAGGAACGCGCCCTGGCCGAGCGCGAGCGGCAGATGCAGCTGGCCCGGCAGCGTGGGCAAGAGCACATCGGCGCGCAGCAACCCGGCCGCCCCACACGCGCTGTGGCCCAGCAGACGGGTGACGAAGACATGGGTGGCACAACATGACCGCCCTGCCCGTCCTGTACTCCTTTCGCCGCTGTCCCTACGCCATGCGCGCGCGGCTGGCCCTGGCCGTGAGCGGCCAGGTTTGCGAACTGCGCGAGGTGGTGCTCAAAAGCAAGCCCCGGGGGTTGCTGCAGGCATCCCCCAAGGGCACGGTGCCCGTGCTGGTGTTGCCCAGCAGCCAGGTGCTGGAGCAGAGCCTGGACATCATGCTGTGGGCGCTACGACACCACGACCCTGAAGGCTGGCTCACCCCCAGCCGTGGCAGCCTGGAAGACATGCTCGCGCTGATTGCCGAATGCGATGGCCCGTTCAAGCAGGCGCTGGACCGGTGCAAGTACCCCAGCAGATACCCGGACGCTGACATGGACGCGGAACACGCCCAAGCCGTGGCCTGGTTGGGTGCGCTGGAGGCGCGTCTCTCACCACATCAGCCTTACCTGTTCGGCACCCACGCGGCCCTGGCCGACATGGCGATTGCTCCTTTTGTGCGGCAGTTTGCAGGCATTGATGCCGACTGGTGGACCGCACAGCCGTGGCCCCGCCTGCAGGCCTGGCTGGCGCAATGGCAGGCCAGTCCGCTGTTTGGCCAGGTGATGCCCAAACTGCCCGCATGGGTTGACGGTACACAAGGCGTACCGTTCCCGCATGGCACCGGTATGCCAGGCTGAAGCGGTCGCACTGGAACCGCTTGAGATCGGTGCTTTGGGTACCATCTCTTCAACAAAACACCATGCTCCGTGACGCTAGAGGTTGTCACGGAGCAACCCCTCTTCGCTTCATGCAAAGCACAGCCTGTCCAAGGCTGTACCGCGCTGAGCCGTCCCCAAGCCACCCCATCGACCCTCTAGCCCCTGCATGAAAATCATCGATGAAATGTTGAACCTGGACCTGCTCACCCACGAGCAGCACCTGCAAATCAGTGCATGGATCGCGCGCTCCGCGTCGCCGGAAGAGATATTGCAAATGCCTGCGCCACTGTGGCAGGCCGTAGAACGCGCCAGTCAGACCATGGGCATCAACGAAGACCTTTTGCGTCCGCCATCGCTGGACGCAGGGGACGTGGTGCTTGGATAGCCAACCTGTGCGCTTTCATGCGACCAGGTGGGACTGCGCTCGGAGCAGGAACACCGGCGCTGGAAGCCCTTCCCACAACGAAAAAGGCGCTCCCTGGAGCGCCTTTTTCATGCAAGCCCACGCCTCACAGGCATCAAGCCATCGAATAACCAGAGCCTCGCTTGTTGCCACCCTTCAGCGCCCGCACCAGCACAGCCAGCAGCACCAAGCCAAACCCCACGAAGCAGATGAACGACCAGTTGGCAATCGAGCCACCCAGGAAGGTCCAGTCGATCGCAGTGCAATCGCCCGAGCCCCGGAAGATCATGGGGATGGCGCGGCTGATGGGGTAGTTTTCGATCATGCCGTAGAAGTCGCGACCGCAGGTAGCGATCTCCGGCGGGTACCACTGCAGCCAGCTCTGGCGAGCCGCCACAAAGGCGCCAAACCCGGCAGTGATCACGGCCAGCACCGCCCAGGTCATCCACCAGCCCCGATTGCCTCGCGCACTAGCCAGGGCCGTGAATACAGCAACACCAATGAGCGCATACCGCTGCACGATGCACATGGGGCAAGGCTCCAGGCCCACCACATGCTGCAGGTACATGCCAAACGCCAGCATCGCCACACAGGCCACGCTGATCAGCGCCAGCACGCGACGCGGGGCCTGATCAATCCAGTTCAACACCATCATTCTTGTCCCTCGAAACCGCAGGTTACCCAGAGAGGCCTCGAAGGAGAAGCAACTCAGATACCGGCGGCGTGATCCAGAAAAACGCGGGCGCGGCGTGGTGTCACCACCAGCGTCTCACCCTCCTTGAAACCCATGTCCTTGAACTGCTGCGCAGGGATCTGCGCTTCGATCAGGGATTCTGGGGACGCATTGTCCGCTGGTTTGTGATCGTCGGTCGGAATAAGTTCCAGGCGTGCAATGGGGCCCACCACAATGGCGCGGCTCAGCTGGGCCACGATGCCACGGGGACGGCCTTCTGCGTCCAGGCCCGCGCCCGGGGAGTAGCGCTCCACGTCCAGGTCGTGCGGACGCACATAGGCAAAGGCCTTGGCGTTCTGCGCCGCCTGGTGCTCGGGCGAGTCGAGCTGCATGCCGTCCAGGTGCACCAGGCCTTCATGGGCGCGGCCGTGGAACAGGTTCACGTCGCCCAAAAAGCCGTAGACAAACGGGCTGGCAGGCTGGTCCCACACCTGCTGGGGGGAGCCGCTTTGCTCGATCTTGCCCTGGTTGATCACCACCACGCGGTCCGCCACTTCCAGGGCTTCTTCCTGGTCGTGGGTCACGAAGATGCTGGTCACATGCAACTCGTCGTGCAGGCGGCGCAGCCAGCGACGCAGCTCCTTGCGCACCTTGGCGTCCAGCGCGCCAAAGGGTTCGTCGAGCAGCAGCACCTTGGGCTCCACCGCCAGCGCGCGAGCCAGCGCAATGCGTTGGCGCTGGCCGCCCGACAGCTGCGAGGGGTAGCGCTCGGCCAGCCAGTCCAGCTGCACCAGCTTGAGCAGGTCCATGACCTTTTTCTTGATCTGTGCTTCGCTGGGGCGCTCGCTGCGGGGCTTCACGCGCAGGCCAAAAGCCACGTTCTCGAACACCGTCATGTGGCGGAACAGCGCGTAGTGCTGGAACACGAAGCCCACGTTGCGCTCGCGCACATGCACGTCGGTGGTGTCTTCGCCGCTGAAGTGGATGGTGCCCACGTCGGCCGTCTCCAGGCCCGCGATGATGCGCAGCAGCGTGGTCTTGCCGCAGCCCGAGGGGCCAAGCAGCGCAATGAGTTCGCCCGAGGCAATGTCCAGGCTCACATCGCGCAGGGCCTGGAAGTCTCCAAACTGCTTGCTGACGTTACGGATTTCGATGCTCATGTTCTGTTTCCTTCACACGCCAGCGGGCGCGGGGCGCTCGGGCGGCAATTCGGCGGCGGCCTTCAGGGCCTGTTCGTTGCGGTGTTCGGCAATGGTCTTGATGACCAGGGTGACCAGGGCTAGCAAAGCCAGCAGCGAGGCCGCAGCAAACGCAGCCACGGACTGGTACTCGTTGTAGAGAATTTCGACGTGCAGCGGGATCGTGTTGGTCTGCCCACGGATGTGGCCCGACACCACCGACACCGCACCAAACTCGCCCATGGCCCGCGCGTTGCACAAGATCACGCCGTACAGCAGGCCCCACTTGATGTTGGGCAAGGTCACGTACCAGAAGGTCTGCCAGCCGCTCGCGCCCAGCACGATGGCGGCCTGCTCCTCGTCGTTGCCCTGCGCCTGCATCAGCGGGATCAGTTCTCGCGCGATGAACGGAAAGGTCACAAACACGGTGGCCAGCACAATGCCGGGTACGGCAAAGATGATCTTGATGTCATGCGCCTGCAGCCACGGACCAAACCAGCCTTGCGCGCCAAACATCAGCACATAGATCAGGCCCGCCACCACGGGCGACACCGAGAACGGCAGGTCCACCAGCGTGGTCAAGAAGGCCTTGCCCTTGAACTCGTACTTGGCAATGCACCACGCGGCTGCCACGCCGAACACGAGGTTCAGCGGCACGGCAATCAGCGCGGTGATCAGCGTGAGCTTGATGGCCGACCAGGCATCGGGCTCGCGCAGGCCTTCCAGGTACGCGCCAAAGCCCTTGCGCAGCGCCTCTGCAAACACGGCGGCCAGTGGCAACACCAGGAACAGCAGCATGAAAGCTAAGGCGATGGCGATCAGCGTGTAGCGGACCCAGGGCGCTTCGGTCGTGCCCGCCTGGGCGCGGCGAATGGTTCGGGAGTTGTTGCCGCTCATGCTGGTGCCCCCGCGTGGCGGCGCTGCCAGGCTTGCAGCGCGTTGATGATGAGCAGCAGGATGAAGGAGATAACCAGCATCACCACAGCCACGGCGGTGGCGCCTGCGTAGTCATACTGCTCCAGCTTGCCGATGATGATGAGCGGCGTGATCTCCGACACCATGGGCATGTTGCCCGCGATGAAGATCACCGAGCCGTACTCACCCACCGCCCGCGCAAACGCCATGGCAAAGCCGGTGAGCAGCGCAGGCGTGATGGAGGGCAGGATGACCTTGGTGAAGGTCTGCAGGCGCGTGGCGCCCAGGCAGGTGGCAGCTTCTTCCAGCTCCTTTTCGGCGTCTTCCAGCACGGGCTGCACGGTGCGCACCACAAATGGCAAGCCGATGAAGATGAGCGCAATCACAATGCCCGCAGGCTTGAACGCGAGCTGGATGCCCATGGGCTCCAGAATGCTGCCCACCCAGCCGTTGCCTGCCAGCAGGGCCGTGAGCGAGATACCTGCCACGGCAGTGGGCAGCGCAAACGGCAGGTCCACCAGCGCATCGACGATCTTCTTGCCCGGGAACTTGTAGCGCACCAGCACCCAGGCGATCAGCAGGCCAAACACCAGATTGACCAGCGCCGCGAGAAACGATGCGCCAAAGGTCAGCCGGTATGACGCCATCACACGCGGTGCGCTGATGGCCGCCCAGAACTGGTCCCAGGTGAGCGTGAAGGTCTTGAAGATCAGTGCCGACAGCGGGATCAGCACGATGATGCTCAAGTAGAAAAGGGTGTAGCCCAGTGACAGCCCAAAGCCAGGCAGCACGCGCTTGGGCGCGCGCCGTCCGGCCGGGGCTGCGGCCACAGCGGTCGCAGTGGTCATAGATGCAGTGGTGAGTCGGAAAAAGCGCTGGGCCTATTTACTTGGCGCCGGGCGTGTACAGCTTGTCGAACTGACCACCGTCATTGAAGTGCACCTTCTGCGCTTCGGTCAGCGAGCCGAAGTACTTGGCCACCGTGAACTGCTTGAGCGGCTTGAAGGTGTCGGCGTACTTCTTGAGCACGGTCTCCGAACGGGGGCGGATGGCGTGCTTGGCTGCGATCTCTTGCGCTTCTTCCGAGTACAGGTAGTCCAGGTAGGCCTTGGCCAGCTGGGCCGTGCCCTTCTTGGCCACGGTGCGTTCCACCACGGCCACGGGGTTTTCAGCCACCACGCTCACCGAAGGGTAGATGGCATCGACCTTGCCCGCGCCAAACTCGCGGTCGATGGAGACCACCTCGGATTCGAAAGTGATCAGCACATCGCCCTGGTTGCGCTGCAGGAAGGTGGCCGTGGCATCGCGGCCACCCTTGGCCAGGATAGGCACGTTCTTGTACAGCTTGCCGACAAACTCGGCGGCCTGCGCCTCGGTGCCGCCCTTTTCACGCACGGCGCCCCAGGCGGCCAGGTAGGCATAGCGGCCGTTGCCGCCGGTCTTGGGGTTGACCACGATCACCTGCACGCCGGGCTTGATCAGGTCGTCCCAGTCCTTGATGTTCTTGGGGTTGCCGTTGCGCACCAGGAACAGCATGGTCGAGGTGGTGGGCGATGCGTCGTGCGGGAACTTCTTGGCCCAGTCCTTGGCAACCACGCCGTTGTCCGCCAGAAACTGTACGTCGGTGGTGGTGTTCATGGTGACCACGTCAGCAGCCAAACCGTCGTTCACGGCACGGGCCTGGGCGCTGGAGCCGGCGTGCGACTGGTCGATCTTCACGTCCTGGCCGGTGGTCTTCTTGTAGTGCGCGGCGAAGGCCACGTTGTAGTCCTTATAGAACTCGCGGGCCACGTCATACGACACATTAAGCAGCGAATTCTGAGCGGCAGCCATGCCGCTCGCGGCCAGGGCCAGAGAGGCCAGGAGGGTCTTGAGTTTCAAAGAAGTCATGGTGAAGTCGCCCAAAAAATGCTGGAGATTCCGCATTGTGCGGACCACCCCTTAAAACTCAAAAGAATATATTCTTGTTAATTAATCGAGAATTGGCATATAAGCATCTCAAAGGGCGTGCCGGTGCCATGGCCCCAAACCGCACACTAGCTGCCCGGGCCTGAAATTTCGGGTCCTGCAGGCTCCAAGCGCTGGTAAAACATGCGCCGACAGCTATCGATTAGATAGCAATCAGGCGGCGGCCGGAGAAACCTGCGAGTACCCTGCCGCTGGCTGGATGGTGCTGTGGTCGCCCTCCAGAGACTGCAGCAACGCCCAGCCCAGCGGCCATTCGCCATGGCCCGAGTCAATATTGATGTGCCCCGCGTTCTGCATGCGCACAAACTCGCTGCCCCAGGCCCTGGCATAGGCGCCCGCCAGGCGAATGGGACAAAACGGGTCATTGCTGCTGGCCACCACGATGCTGCGGTAAGGCAACGCCGCGTAGGGCACGGGGGCAAAGTCGCTCAGGATGGCGCGGCGCTCGGGGTCGGCAGGAGCCACCAGCAAGGCGCCGCACACCTTGGCTGCAGCCTCCGGCCCCATGTGGGTGGAGGCAATACAGCCCAGGCTGTGCGCCACGATCACTACAGGGTGCGTTGCGGCAAGTACCGTCTTCTCCAGCTGGCTCACCCAGGCTGAACGCGTGGGCGTGATCCAGTCGTCCTGCACCACTCGGCGCGCGTGGGGCAGGCGCTCGGCCCACAGGCTTTGCCAGTGGCCGGGGCCCGAATCGCGCCAGCCGGGGACGATGATGATGGAGGTGGAGGTGGTCACAGGCTGGGATTCTGCGAGCCAGCCTTTAAAACCCAAACGACTTAATTTTTGTTATTTAATCGCCAAATCATCTAAAAAAGCGAATTCTGCTTGCCTCTTTCAAGCAATGACTATCGAGTGAATAAATTAAACCAACCGGTTTAATTTCAAACCGATGCGTACAATGTAACGAATTGCAAACAAGTCACCGGGCGCCGTTCCGCACGACGGCCGCTGGTTGGGTTTGCATTGGCGGCTTGTCCCAGGTCGGTTCTTCCTTAGTCATCTTCACTTCAAGAGGCACCTTTCAATGCACACATGGAAAATCAGCCAGCGCCTGATGGCGGGCTTCGGTTTGGTCATCGTGGCCCTGCTCGGCATGTCGGTCTACAGCGTGCTCATTGCACGGGGCATTGATGGCGCCCTGACCGCCAATGCCACGCAGAACGCCGTCATCCAACGCGCTGCCATCAACTTCCGGGGCTCGGCGCACGACCGCTCCATCGCGGTGCGCGACGTGGTGCTGGCACCCAACGAAGACGCACGCAAGAAAGAAATCGAATCCATCGCACGGCTGGCGGACTTCTACGCCCAGTCCGCCACGCAGCTGGACAGCGTGCTGAAAACCGCCAAGGAGATTCCGCCCGAAGTGGCCCCTATGGTGCAGTCGCTCAAGGACATCGAAGCGCGTACGGTAGCCACCACTAGCAAGGTGGTCGCGCTGATGCAGTCCGGCGACCGCGCAGGCGCTGAAGCCATGCTCTGGACCGAGGCCAAGCCCCAGTACGAGCAATGGCTGGCAGCGGCCAACAAGCTCATCGACTACGAAGAGGCGCGCATCATCAAGAACAGCCAGACGGCCAACCAGGACGCAAGCCAGTTCACCGGCGTGATGCTGTCCATCACGCTGTTGGCGGTGCTGATCAGTGTGGCGGTGACGGTGCTGGTATCACGCAGCATTGGCCGCGAGCTGGGCGCTGAGCCCAGCGAAGTGCGCGCGGTGGTGCAAGCCATCCAGCAGGGCAACCTCACAACCCCAGTGCAAGTGAAGGCGGGCGACACCGGCAGCGTGATGGTGGCCGTGCGCGACATGCAGCAGCGTTTTCATGAACTGGTGTCAGCCGTGCGCGACAACATTGCGCAGCTGCGCACCACCAGCGACGACATCAGCAGCGGCAACCAGAACCTGGGCCACCGCACCGAACAAGCCGCCAGCAGTCTGGAGCAAACCGCCGCCAGCATGGAAGAGCTGACCGCCACCGTGCGTCAAAGTGCCGACTCGGCCCGCCAGGCCAACGCCCTGGCCACCACCGCTGCCAGCACAGCCACCAAGGGCGGCGAAGTGATGCAGCAGGTGGTAAGCACCATGCAGGACATCCACCACAGCAGCCAGAAAATCGCCGACATCATCGGCGTGATCGACGGCATTGCGTTCCAGACCAACATCCTGGCGCTAAATGCCGCTGTGGAGGCAGCCCGAGCGGGCGAACAGGGGCGTGGCTTTGCCGTGGTGGCCACCGAGGTGCGCAGCCTGGCCCAGCGCAGTGCCGAGGCCGCCAAGGAGATCAAGGCGCTGATCCAGTCCAGCGTCGACAAGGTGGACTCGGGCACCCAGCTCGTGGCCAACGCGGGCGAGACCATGAACGAGATCGTGCAAGGCGTGCAGCGCGTGAACGGCATCATCGGCGAGATCAGCACCGCCGCCGCCGAGCAGAGCGACGGCATCTCGCAGGTCAACGTGGCCGTGACCCAGCTGGACCAGATGACCCAGCAAAACGGCGCCTTGGTGAGCGAAAGCACCACCGCCGCCGAAAACCTGCGCCAGCAAGCCCAGCGGCTGGCGGAGCTGGTGGCCGTGTTCCAGGTCGGCGGCAGTGCTTCAGCAGGCATGGGACTCGATGCACCGCGTGCCACGCCAGTACATCGTGGCAATGCCCTGCCCGTCCCCGGCGTGCGACGCCTCGCACACTGAGACGGCATTGCGGACAGCAGGTCCGCCAGGG
>NZ_QAIM01000597.1:5839-6099 GCF_003061035.1 Acidovorax sp. HMWF018 | reverse complement strand
GCCCAGGCCTGTGCGCAGGGGGGCCAATGCAAAGAGTGGGCTTGAAGGACGGGACATGCGGGATCTCCTGGCTCAATGAATGGAAGGTAATGGATCAGGGCCGCGCGGGACAGGCCATGGGGGCGCCGCTGGCGTCAAAGCAGCTGGCGCTGCGGGTGCGGCCGGTGTCCGCGGTGTACGAGCTGCTGGTCTGCACGCTGTTGCCGGTGGCTGCGCTGGTGGCCGTGGTGGTGCGGCCCTGGGTCACGCTGCCGTCGGCG
>NZ_QAIM01000597.1:4130-5829 GCF_003061035.1 Acidovorax sp. HMWF018 | reverse complement strand
GCTCTGCAGCGTGCCCCGGTCGCCCTGTGCGGCCAAGGTGCTGCTGTGGCTGGCCGAGCCATCGGCATTCCTTGCGCTCTGGCCCTGGCGCACCGCCATGGCGCCGTTGGGGCCCGCCACGGCAGCGCCGCTGCGCACACTGCCGTGGCCCTGGCCGTCGGTGGACACGCTGCGGCCGCGCAGCACGCCCCCACCGCCCGGCGCTGCGCGGACCACGCCGGTGCGGGCGGTGGTGCTGCCGTCGCCGTTGTGCTCCACCGTGTGGCGGCTGCGTGCGTTGGCATCGTTCGCTGCCAGAAGCAACAGTGCAGCCACGGCCAAGGCGGCCAGCAGCATGGGGCGGTAAGTGGCAACGGGGGCAGTCGGTGTCGGGACGGAAGGGAACATGGCGGTAGGCTCCTTGCAACAGAACAGGGGGTACGAAGCAGCGGGGTGCTGCGCTGGCCTGAACTATGGCCGCCAGGTATGAGCCAGTTGTGGCGCCCGCTGCACGATGTATGACAAAGCATGACAAACCACCGGCACGTGTCATGCGTTGTCATGCACCGGAGCACCTGCCCGCGCTGGCACCCGGTGTTTTCGGCCCTACCATTGGCACGCAGCCTTGGCTGCACCCACCCGCTGCCACACCCACACACCGCCCCATGACGGAAGCCCTGGCCAAGATCCTGGTCGCCGACGACGAACCCGACCTGCGTGCGCTGCTGCAGCGCTACCTGAGCGACCAGGGCTACAGCGTACGCACGGTGGAGGGCGCCGGGCCGCTGGATGTGCTGCTGCAGCGCGAGCGCTTTGATGTGCTGGTGCTCGACGTGATGATGCCGGGCGATGATGGCCTGTCGATCTGCCGCCGCCTGCGTGCGCAGGGCGAGACCATTCCCATCCTGATGCTCACGGCCAGGGGAGACCCCGTGGACCGCATCGTGGGCCTGGAGATGGGCGCCGACGACTACCTGCCCAAGCCCTTCAACCCGCGCGAGCTGCTGGCCCGCATCCAGGCCATGGTGCGCCGCCAGCGCCTGCTGGGTGCGCACACCGGGCCGCGCCAGACGGGCGGGCACATCGCGTTTGGCGCATTCACGCTGTGGCTGGACGAGCGCCGGCTGGAGCGCAACGGTGGCGAGGACGGCCAAGGGGCGCAAGACGTGCCCCTGACCACGGGCGAATTCGCGCTGCTGCAGGCGCTGGCACAGCAACCGCACCGGCCCCTGGGCCGCGACCGGCTCATCGCACTGGCCTATGGCCCCGACCACACGGCCACCGACCGCAGCATCGATGTGCAGGTGATGCGCCTGCGCAAGCTCATCGAGGCCGACCCTGCCCAGCCGCGCCACATCCGCACCGTGTGGGGCGTGGGCTATGTGTTCGTGCCCGATGGCGCAGCGCCGGGCGGCGGAGGCAAGGCATGACACCTTCCGCCACACACCAGGCCGCCGGGGGCTGGTGGCCGCGCAGCCTGCTCGGGCGCAACCTGCTGCTGATGGCGGTGCTCATCGTGCTGGGCCAGCTGGTGGCGGCCGTGCTGGTGCGGCAGATGATCTTTCAGCCCCGCGTGGCACAGGTGGCCGATGGCGTGGCGCGCAATGTGGGCGCGCTGCGCGCAGGGCTGCAGGCGCTGCCCCCGGCACAGCGGGCCGCATTTGTCGAGGCCTTCAACCAGCAGGCCGTGCGGTCGGCCCCGCCGGTGGCGGCGGAGAAC
>NZ_QAIM01000597.1:0-4120 GCF_003061035.1 Acidovorax sp. HMWF018 | reverse complement strand
CCCCGCCGGTGGCGGCGGAGAACGCTGCGCGGCGTGCGCTGCTGTCGCCCATGGAGCGGCAGTTTGTGCAGGCGGTGTCGCGCCGCCTGGGGGCGGACGATGTGGCAACACCAGCATCACAGCCACCACAACCCGTATGGCGCCGCGACAGCACGGGCGTGCTGGCCCTGCGTGTGGTGCACCAGGGGCCGGAGGGAGCGGAGACTTATTGGCTGAACCTGCCCAGCGTGTTCCCCACGCGCGAGTTCACCGGCGCCTGGCTGGCCGCCACGCTGGCCAGCATGCTGCTGGCGCTGCTGGGGGCCTGGTGGCTGCAGCGGCACATCAACCGCCCACTGGCGCAGGTGGTGGCGGCGGCCCGGCAGCTGGCGCAGGGCCAGCCCCCAGCACCCCTGCCCGAAGACGGACCCGAAGAAATCGCCACCGTGGGCCGCAGCTTCAATCACATGGCGCACAGCCTGGCCGCGACCGAGCAGGAACGCGCATTGATGCTGGCCGGGGTGTCGCACGACCTGCGCACCCCGCTGACCAAGCTGCGCCTGGGCGTGGAGATTGCCGGTGCACAGGTGGATGCCCCGCTGGCCGCGAGCATGGCCCGCAGCATCGACGAGATGGACGGCATCGTGGGCCAGTTCCTGCAGTTTGCGCGGGTCGGTTCCAACGCAGGCGAGGCCGAGGTGCCCACCCCGGCATCGCTCAACGACCTGGCCCAGGCCGTGGCCGAGGCGCAGGCCGACCATGGACGCACCGTGCGGCTGGCGCTGGGCACGCTGCCTGACGTGCCGGTGCGCCCCCAGGCCCTGCGCCGCGCGCTGGACAACCTGGTGGAAAACGCCTGGCGCCACGGCACGCCGCCGGTGCTGCTGCGCACGGGGGCGGATGCCGACGGCGTGTGGCTGGAGGTGCAGGACCAGGGCCCCGGCATCGCCCCGGCAGAGCTGGACCGCATCCGCCAGCCTTTTGCGCGCGGCGATGGCGCGGCACGTTCGGGCGCGCCGGGCGCGGGGCTGGGCCTGGCCATCGTGGAACGCGTGGTGCGCAGCCACGGCGGGCGGCTGGAGCTGTTCAGCGCGCCGGGCACGGGGCTGCGCGCGCGGCTGGTGTTGCCACGGGGCGGGCAGGCCTGAGAGGTTGATACCACCAGGCGCGCCCTGCGCACGCCCTGGGCATGCAGCGCAGTGAAAATTCAGCCAAAAGTGCCGCAAGCGCTAGTGCGATATGTGGCAAAAGCTCCTAAATCAATAGCAATCTACCGAACCCGGCATGCCCTCAGGCCACCGGCATCTTCAGCTTGCGGTACAGCGTCTGGCGGCTGATGCCCAGCTGGCGCGCCGCCTGCGACATGTTGCCGCGCGCGGCCTGCAGCGCCTGGTCGATGGCGGCCTGGGACAGCTGCTGCAGGCTCAGGCTGGCTGGCAGGCCGTCCACGCCCGGGCCCACTACGGCGTCGCTGCGCGGGCCGGGGGGCACCGCCGTGAGGGCCTGCACCAGGTCGTCGGGCATGTGCTCCCAGCCCAGGGTGTCTTCGCCCTCGGCCAGCATGGCGCAGGCCGTGCGCAGCACATTGGCCAGCTGACGCAGGTTGCCGGGCCAGGGGTAGGCGGCCAGGCGGGCCAGCAGGTCGGGCGCCACCTGCACCTCAAAACCCAGGCCCTGCTCGGTGGTCAGGTTGGCCAGCAGGCGCTGCAGCAGCGCCACAAAGTCGCTGCGCTCGCGCAGCGCGGGCAGTTGCACGGTGAGGCCGTTGATGCGGTAGTACAGGTCTTGCCGAAAGCGCCCCTGTTCCGCCGCCTGCATGAGCTGGTTGTGCGTGGCGCAGACCAGCGCAAAGTCCACCGGCACGGCCTTGCTGGCGCCCACGGGCGTCACGCTGCGCTCTTGCAGCACACGCAGCAGGCGGGTCTGCAGGGCCAGCGGCATGTCGCCGATTTCGTCGAGGAACAGCGTGCCGCCATGGGCCTCGCGCAGGCGGCCCAGGTGGCCCTCCTTGCGCGCGCCGGTGAAGGCACCGGCCACATGGCCGAAGAGTTCGGATTCGATCAGGTGCTCGGGGATGGCTGCGCAGTTGATGGCCACAAACGGCGCATCGCGGCGCGGGCCGCTGGCGTGCAGCGCGCGCGCAAACACCTCCTTGCCCACGCCCGACTCGCCCTGCACCAGCACCGCAATCGGTTTGCCCACCACGCGGCGGGCCTTGTCGGCGGCGGCGCGCCAGCGGGCGTCGCCAGTGTCCAGCTGGGCCAGGGCGTCTTGCTGGGGCGCAGCAGCCGCCGCAGCGGTGGGCCGTGTGGGGGTGGGGACCCAGGCGGCGTCCATCTGCACCTGGGCAAACAGCAAGGCGCCTTGCAGTGTGCGCAAGGCCTGCGGCTGCTGGGGGCGGCGCTTGTGGTGCGAGAGCAGGTCATCCAGCCGCACGTCCAGCACCCGCTCCAGCAAGATGGCGCCCACGTCCCCCGCATGCAGGCCCAGCTGCGCCAGCGCCACGCGGTTGGCACCTACGATCCAGCCGTCGGCCGACACGGCCACGATGCCCTCGGCCACGCTGCCAATGCCCTCGGGCGCGCTGTGCAGGTGCAGCCGGGTGTTGCGTTTGCAGGTGGCCGCCAGCAGGCGGTTTTCGATCATGCGGGCGGCCGTGCTCACCAGGCCCAGCGTGTGGGCGTGGCCGTGGCGGTAGTCGCCCGAAATGTCGAGGATGCCCAGCAACTCGCCCGTGGCCGACAGGATGGGCGAAGCCGCGCAGGTGAGAAAGTTGTTGCGTTCCAGAAAATGCTCGCCGCCGTGCACCTCCACCGCGCAGGCCTCGGCCAGCGCCGTGCCGATGGCATTGGTGCCCCGGTGGGCCTCGTGCCAGGAGGCACCGCTGGTCAGCGCCACGCGCTCGGCCTTGTCCACAAAGTACGGATCGCCCAGCGTGTGCATGAGCATGCCGCGCCGGTCGGCCAGCACCACCACGCTCTGGCTGTGGCGCACTTGCTCGAACAGATATTCCATCACCGGCCGCGAATGCGCGAGCAGCTCGGGGTTGCTGGCCAGCACCTGGCGCAGTGTGCCGCTGCTGGGGTGGTCGATGGCCTGCGGCCGCCCGGTGGGCAGCAGGCCGGCCGCCATGCTGCGCGACCAGGAGCGCGCCAGGCGCTCGTCCACCAGGCCGCTGGGGCACTGGCCAGAGTCCAGCAGGTGCTGGCGGGCCTGTCGCAGGGCGACGGGGGAAGTGTTGGGGCGCACGCTTTGTCTCCGTGCGGGCTCAGGGCGGCCCGCTTGTGGTGTGTGGGCCAGTATGGCGGGCTCGACGGCGCGGGGCAAGGGTGTGGGCGCAAGCGGTGTGCCAACTGTTCCATTTCGTGACAGGTGTCGCGGCCCGGCACACCGCGATGCGGGCGGCTGCAACAGGTGTCCGCCCTGGGCTGCCGAAAAAATCCAATGAAATCAACACTTCGCGCGCCGTGGCCTGCTGGCATGTGTTTTGAGTAAGGAGTTGGCATCGGACGGGCTCCACCGAATCCGCCCGATGCACACAACCATCGAAGGAGACAACACCATGACCGTTTACGCAGCCCCCGGCGCCGCTGGCGCCAAGATCACCTACAAGCCCCGTTACGACAACTTCATCGGCGGCAAATTCGTGCCGCCCGTCAAGGGCCAGTACTTTGATGTCATCACGCCCGTGAGCGGCAAGGTCTACACCCAGGCTGCGCGCTCCACGGCCGAAGACATCGAGCTGGCACTGGACGCCGCCCACGCCGCAGCCGACGCCTGGGGCAAGACCGATGCCGCCACGCGCGCCAACATCCTGCTCAAGATCGCCAACCGCATCGAAGAAAACCTGGAGCGCCTGGCCTATGCCGAAACCGTGGACAACGGCAAGGCCATTCGCGAGACGCTGAACGCCGACATCCCGCTCACCGTGGACCACTTCCGCTACTTTGCGGGCTGCGTGCGTGCGCAAGAAGGGGCGCTGTCCAACATCGATGAGAACACCGTGGCGTACCACATCCAGGAACCGCTGGGCGTGGTGGGCCAGATCATTCCGTGGAACTTCCCCATCCTGATGGCCGCCTGGAAGCTGGCCCCCGCGCTGGGTGCCGGCAACTGCGTGGTGCTCAAGCCTGCAGAGTCC
>NZ_QAIM01000089.1:0-6494 GCF_003061035.1 Acidovorax sp. HMWF018 | reverse complement strand
ATGCGGAGTTCGACAGGACAGCCGACTACTCGTTGAAATATGAGTGCGGTGCAATTGAAAACGCAAGCTTGAATCAGGCAGTGATTGATGTGCTAGAAGGCACTCAGCCGGCCTTCGGGAATCGGCGCGGAAAGTACACCACCGTCGCTTGAGGTGGGCACTGAGAGAGCTAGGCCGAGGCATTTCAGCGTGCTTTCACGGCCTATAGGTCAGCACCAGTTGGCATGGCTTTGGTCGCTGGACGTTGGTAGGGCTCTGAGCCCCATCCGACCACGCCGAAGGTGAGTCGCTTTTTTTGATTCGCTCCGGCAATCGACGCTGCGAGACCACTACATGAAATGATGAGCGCACAACCGGGCGCTCTGCGCAAGGCTCGCATTATCGGAGTGCACTTGCTTCAGCGCGTCCTCTATTTGGTGTCCTTCGCCGCGCGATTCGCGCGAATACGACCGGCAGCTTTGAGACAACGAGATTACGACTGCTGATTTCGCTTCAGAGCCGACTCGCTACTTGCGGTAGTAGAGCGGGCGGTTTCAACTGGCCTGAGCCATCCAGACCAGCGGGGCAGCTGCCGCCTACTCCGGCGTACCCGGCGTGCGTGCAGTAGGCTTTTGCGATCTGCTGGCCTCTTCCTTCGCCTTCTTCCCTTGGTCGTGGTGCCACTTGATGGCGTAGAACATGCAGGTGCCAAACACGAGCACCTTGAAGGTGATGAAGACTATCGGGACCCAATCCATTGTTGATGGCTTTCCTGGTTGTTGATGGGCGCCCACTACCGTCCAGTGCAGCGCCTCAAAACGCTGCGTCAGCAGCTTCATCGTGTTCAAGCCATCGTCGAATTGCACATCGACAGCACGGGGCCAATGATCTGAAAACTTGGTGCGATGCTATCGGGCCTGCTGTGTGGGCGTAAGCATCAGTTCTGCCTAAATTTTGCGTAGCAGATGAATATTGCCGTGCAGGGCGGCTGCATGAAAAGCGGCGTTGGAATGAGGTTCGCATGAAGCCGCAGTGTGCAGGCCATAGGGCGCGCCGCGTGGGCAGACGGAACGCCGGTTGCACGCAACGCCTTCCGGGCACACACAAAAGAAGAAGCCTGCATGAGAGAACCCCATGCAGGCCTTTGATTAGATAGCTGTGCTACTGCCAGGTGCTCAGAACGGCAACCCCACATAGTTCTCCGCCAGCGATCCCAGCGCCTTCTCGGACGAGAACAGATACGCCAGGTCCGTGTCCTGCAGCTTCTGGTCGTAGGCAATCGAATCCGGGAAGGTGTGCAGCATGGTCGTCATCCACCACGAGAAGCGCTGGGCCTTCCATACGCGGGCCAGGGCCTTTTCGGAGTATTTGTCGAGGCCGGTGCTGTCGCCATTTTGGTAGTGCGCGACCATGGCGTGGTACAGGTAGTAGATGTCCGACGCCGCGCTGTTCAGGCCCCGCGCGCCGGTGGGCGGCACGATGTGGGCGGCGTCGCCCGCCAGGAACAGGTTGCCATAGCGCATGGGCTCGGCCACGAAGGAGCGCAGGGGGGCGATGGACTTTTCGATGGAGGGGCCGGTGATGAGCTGTGCGGCCACCTCGGCGGGCAGGCGGCGTTTCAGCTCGGCCCAGAAGGCTTCGTCGGACCAGTCTTCCACGTTGTCGGTCAGCGGCACCTGGATGTAGTAGCGGCTCAGCACCTGCGAGCGCAGCGAGCACAGCGCAAAGCCGCGCTCGTGCTTGGCGTAGATCAGCTCGGGCGAGACGGGCTTGGTGCGCGAGAGCACGCCCAGCCAGCCGAAGGGGTAGACCTTTTCATACTCCTTGAGCACGTCGCGCGGGATGGACTTGCGGCTCACGCCGTGGAAGCCGTCGGCGCCGATGACGAAGTCGCAGTCAATGCGCACCACCTCGTCGCCACTGCGGTAGGTCACATACGGGTTGGCGCTTTTGAGGTCGTGCGGCTGCACGTCTTCGGCGTTGTGGATGACGATGCCGTTCATGCGGTCGCGCGCTTCGTATAGGTCGCGTGTCAGCTCGGTCTGGCCGTAGACCACTACGGAGCTGCCGCCGCTGTACTTGTGCAAATCGACCCGGTCCATCTTGCCGTCGTGGGCAATGATGAAGCCGTCGTGGATCTCGCCTTCCTTGTCCATGCGCTCGCCGCACTGGGCCTCGCGCATGAGTGCGGCAAAGCCATGCTCCAGCACGCCGGCGCGGATGCGGCCCAGCACGTATTCACGGCTTTGGCGCTCCAGCACGATGGTGTCGATGCCCTTGAGGTGCAAGAGCTGCGAGAGCATGAGGCCCGAGGGGCCTCCGCCGATGATGCAAACCTGGGTTTTCATGGTGTCTCCTTTGTGGCGAGCGACTCACAAAACTCCCCTGGCGTTGTTGTCCCGCCTTGCCGTACTACTTGTACTGTCTGCGGCAGGACGCCTGGCCAGGGCGCTTCGCTGAGTTGTGTGAGCCGCTCTGTTGGGTTGATGACATGGGTCAAAACGACCACCCAAAGATACGTGGCACAGTCGCCGCGTTGAATGGACGGATGGAGCCAGAACATGCACTTTTCGAACATCGGAACCATCCACTCGTACAGCCTGTTCGGCGAGTCGCAGCACCTGCCCGATGTGCTGCACTGCGAGACGATTGCCGAGCGGTCGGCGCTGCACGACTGGGAGCTGGCGCCGCACCGGCACCAGCGGCTGCACCAGGTGCTGCTGATCACATCGGGCGGGGGCGTGGCGCACCTGGATGGCGAGCGGGTGCCGTTGTTTGCCGGTGCGCTCATCAACGTGCCGCAGGGGCATGTGCACGCATTCCGCTTTACGCAGCACACGCAGGGCTGGGTGGCCACGCTGGCGGACGAGCTGATGGACGAGATTTTTGTGCGCGTGGGCGATGTGCGGCGCGACCTGGCGCGGCCCGCCGTGGCGCCTGCGCCGCCACAGCTGCACCAGGCCATGGGCCAGGTCTGGCAGGAGTTCTCGGGCCGGGCCAAGGCGCGTGCGCTGGTGCTGCGGGGCCTGAGCGCCACGCTGCTGGGCTGGGTGGCGCGCGCGATGGAAGACCACAGCCCGGACGACACCCACGCGCCAGAGTCCAGCCTGGTGCAGCGGCTGGAGGCGCTGATCGAGGCACATTTTCTGGAGCACTGGCAGGTGGCCGACTACGCGCGGGCGCTGGCGGTGTCGCCCACGCACCTGAGCCGCGTGGCGCGTGCTGCCACGGGCGTGTCGGCCCAGCGGCTGATTGAGGCGCGGCTGATGCGCGAGGCGCGGCGCAACCTGGCCTACACCCACCTGGGCGTGGCCACTATTGCCTACACGCTGGGCTATGCCGACCCGGCGTACTTCACCCGCGCCTTCACGCGCGATGCGGGGCTGTCACCGCGTGCGTTTCGGGCGCAGGTGGCGGCGTCGGCGCCCGCTCCGGCAATGTGATGCGGGGTGACAGGCTGCTGACACTCCGCTGTCAGCAGCCCCCGCTCACCATCGGGGCTTCTTTCTTTCCATCACCCATTGAACGACAAGGAGCCTTTCATGAAAAACGCCATCGCCTGGTTTGAAATCCCCACCACCCAGCTGGACCGCGCCCAGGCCTTTTACGAGGCCGTGCTGGGCCAGCCCATGCGCCGCGAGAACATGGGCCCGAGCGAAGGCGCCGTGTTTGCCTACGACCCCGAAGCCGATGGTGCAGGCGGCGCGCTGATGATGGGCCCCACGGCGCCCCAGGTGTCGGGCAGCGGCACACTGGTGTACCTGGACGCATCGCCCTCGCTCGACGCCGCGCTGGACCGCGCGGTGGCCCAGGGCGGCCGCGTGGCCCTGCCGCGCCAGGCGCTGCCGCCGGGCATGGGCTTCTTTGCGCACATCCACGACCTGGATGGCAACCGCGTGGGTCTGCACGCGCTGGCTTGAAGCCACAACGCACCGACGGTCTACGAAAGGAGCACAGCATGGAAGCGCAAGAAATCCACCGGGGCAGGTTGTTTGACCATGTGCAGCTGGTCGTGCGCGACCTGGCGGCCAGCCAGGCCTTCTACACGGCGGTGCTGGAGGCCCTGCAGGTGCCCATGGGCGGGGCGGACGAAGGCTACTTCTGGGCGGACGAACTGTTTGTGTCGTCGGCCGACAGCCCTGCCGCTCAGGGCCACCTGACAGGCCGCGCGCACCTAGCGTTTCAGGCCCGGGACCGGGCGATGGTGCATGCCTTCTACCAAGCCGCACTGGCCCACGGCGGCACCGACAACGGCGCGCCGGGCGAGCGGGCTTACCACCCCGGCTACTACGCCGCCTTTGTGCTGGACCCGGATGGCAACAACATCGAGGCGGTGTTCCATGGCGACGCGCAGCGCAGTGCGGCGTCGGTGAAGATCACGTTCTGAGCGTGTGAGTCAGCCCACCTCCGGGCGGGCCAGGCCGCGCAGCGGGATGGGCGTGGAGAACACGATGGACGTGCGCGTTTCGCCATAGCCGTTGATGTCGCCCAGAAAGCGCTCCAGATCGGGCAGATCGCGCGCCACGACCTGCATCACATACGAGTCGTTGCCGCTGACGTGGTGGCATTCAAGCACCTGGGGCGACTGGCGCAGCTTGTCGATCAGCGCCTTCTTGCCGGGCTGCGGCACGTTGATGCCCACCACCGCGCGCACGCCGTAGCCGACCTTGGCGGGGTCGATGTCGGCATGCACGCCGCGCACCACGCCCGCCTCTTGCAGGCGGCGCAGGCGCTCCAGCGTGGCGGGCACCGACAGGCCCACGGCCTCGGCCAGTTCCTTGAGCGAGGCGCGGCCATCGGCCTGCAGCGCGCTGATCAGGCGCCAGGCTTTGTCATCCACTTCCATAAAAGCCTTTATCGATTGGCACAGAAAAAAACGAAACCCAATGCGGGATTCGCCGAATTTTCTGCATTCTCCACCGCCCGCTGCCGCCCTAGCATCGGTGCATGGACTTCACCTCAATCACCGTGTTTCTGCAAGCCGCCGTCATCGGCGTGCTCATTGCAGCCCCCGTGGGCCCCATTGGCCTGCTGACCATGCAACGCACCCTGGAGCGGGGCCTGGCGGCTGGGCTGGCCACGGGCCTCGGCGCCGCTGCGGCCGACGCGGTGTATGGCGCCGTGGGCGCTTTCAGCGTGCGCTGGCTGATTGACGGGCTGACACAGGCCAGGACGCCGCTGGCGCTGGGCGGTGGCGCACTGCTGCTGGTGCTGGCCTGGCGCACCTGGCACGCGCCGGTGGCCCACACCGCCGCATCAGCCCGCGATGCGCGGGGGCTGCTGGGCCTGGCGGCCGGCACGTTTGCGCTGACGCTAGCCAACCCGGCCACCATCGTGTCGTTCATTGCGGTGTTTGGCTCGCTGGGTGGCGGCCGGCCCAGCCTGCCGTCGCCGCTGTGGATGGTGGCGGGCGTGCTGGTGGGCTCTGCCGCCTGGTGGCTGCTGCTGACCGGCGCGATTGCCTACCAGCGGCAGCGCTTCACGCCGGCCTGGCGCCAGCGCATCAACCGGGCCTCGGCCCTGCTGCTGGGCGGGTTTGCGTTGTGGCAGTGGGGGCAACTGGTCTGAGTACCCCTGCGGTGCTGACTGAGATGCTGCAAAGGTACTGACACTGCGGTGTCAGCACCACGCCCGCACCATTGGTGGCTTCTTTGACCAGGAGCTCTCTCATGACCGACGCCGTGCTGCAACACCCTCTTTGGCCGGATGCCGCGCCTGCGCGCAACGACATGCCTGTTTCGGCAGCGACCTCTGCGGCCGCCACGCGCCGCAACTGGATCGCCGTGGCCTGCGCCCAGCACGCCCGCCGGGGCTGTGCCACGCCGGGCGCGGGCTACATGCAGGTGTGCCATGGCAAGGTGGCGCCGCTGCAGCGCATCCGGCCCGGCGACCGCGTGGCGTACTACGCGCCGACGGTGACCATGGGGGGCAAGGACCGGCTGCAGGCGTTTGTCTCCATCGGCATCGTGTTGCCGGGAGCGCCGTATGCGTTTGACATGGGCGGCGGGTTTGTGCCGTCGCGGCGGGACGTGGCCTATGTGCCTGCGCGCGAGGCGGCGATTGCGCCGCTGCTGGACGCGCTGGAGTTTGTGGACGACCGCCAGCGCTGGGGCGGCACGTTCCGGTTTGGGCTGTTTGCCATCAGCGACCACGACATGCGCCTGATTGCGCAGGCGATGCAGGCCGAGCTGCAATTACTACATTTTTGATAGCACCTCAGGCAATAAGCACTAGCGCATCCGCGCCCAAAAGGCTTCAAGAGGATCGCAAACAGCCCCGTGGGGCCCTCGAACAGCCGCAGGCAGGCGTCAGCACACCGCCATCAGCGTGTCCACCACCCGGCGTTGGGCGGCGGTCAGGGCGGTATAGCCTTCGCGCAGTAGTCGCAGCACGATCGCGTGGATTTCAATTTCGCTAGCGGGCATGGTCTTCTCCTTGAACGGCAACAGTGGGCGGCCGCCGCAGGGGCTGGCCGATGACATGGGCGCCTGCCACGACAAAAAGAGGCGGGCGCC
>NZ_QAIM01000596.1:765-15363 GCF_003061035.1 Acidovorax sp. HMWF018 | reverse complement strand
GCTTGGCCGTGCCTACATGGCGCGACAGGTGGCGTGTGTGCCATGCAATGTCGGCAGCGTCGTGGCGCATGAAATAGCTCACGTCGAGCGTGGCCCACAGCGCCTTGTGCGCTTCAAAGGGCAGGGCGTTGAGCGCCAGCAGCACCAGCGCCTCGCGCTTGCGAGCCTCGATCTCGGCGGCTGCATCGGGGGCGCGGCCGCCCAGGGTGCGCAGTGTGGCGCGGTACAGGTCTTCCAGCAGCTTGCCCTTCCAGGCGTTCCAGACCTTGGGGCTGGTGCCGCGGATGTCCGCCACCGTGAGCAGGTACATGGCCGTGAGGTTGCGTTCGTTGCCCACGCGGCGTGCAAAAGCAGCAATCACATCGGGGTCGCTCAGGTCCTGCTTTTGCGCCACAGTGCTCATGGTCAGGTGCTCACGCACCAGAAACTCGATGAGCCGGCCATCTTCGCGGTCCACGCCGTGCTGGCGGCAAAAGCGCCGCACTTCTTCAGCGCCGATTTGCGAGTGGTCGCCACCGCGTCCCTTGCCAATGTCGTGGAACAGCGCGGCCACGTAAAGAATCCACGGCTTGTCCCACCCTCCCGCCAGTTGCGAGCAAAACGGGTATTCGTGCGCATGCTCGGCCATGAAGAACCGGCGTACGTTGCGCAGCACCATCAGGATGTGCTGGTCCACCGTGTAGACGTGGAACAGGTCATGCTGCATCTGCCCCACGATGCGACGAAACGGCCACAGGTAGCGCCCCAGCACCGAGGTCTGGTTCATCAACCGCATGGCGTGCGTGATGCCCGAGGGCTGCTGCAGGATGCGCATGAAGGCATCGCGGTTGACCGGGTCTCGACGGAAGGCGCTGTCCATCACGCCGCGTGCGTTGTACAGCGCGCGCAAGGTGCGCGCCGACAAGTCCTTGAGCCCGACCGTGGTCTGGTAGAGCAGGAAGGTCTCCAGGATCGCATGCGGGTCGCGGGTGTAAAGGTCGTCGCTGGCCACCTCGATAAGACCCGCCTTCTCAAAGAACCGTTCGTTGATCGGACGCGGCTCATGGGTCGATGGGTTCAGGCGCTCTTCGATGTTGAGCAGCAGGATCTGGCTGAGTTGCGACACGGCCTTCGCTGCCCAGTAGTACCGCCGCATCAGACTTTCGCTGGCCCGCATGGGCAGGCGCGAACCATCGGGTGCTTGCGAGCGGTAGCCGAACGACTCGGCCACGGCGGTCTGCAAGTCGAACACCAGCCGGTCTTCGTGCCGCCCGGCAGCCGCATGCAGACGGGCGCGAATCAGGCACAGCAGTGCCTCGTTGCGCTCGATCTGGCGCACTTCAAAGGCCGTGGCCAGGCCACTGGTGGCCAGTTCCTTCCAGTTGCTGCCCAGCCCGGCAGCCTGTGACACCCACAGGATCATCTGCAGGTCCCG
Source organism: Acidovorax sp. HMWF018 (assembly GCF_003061035.1). Classification (NCBI taxonomy): domain Bacteria; kingdom Pseudomonadati; phylum Pseudomonadota; class Betaproteobacteria; order Burkholderiales; family Comamonadaceae; genus Acidovorax; species Acidovorax sp. HMWF018. The sequence goes on along the minus strand of NZ_QAIM01000596.1, from coordinate 13,949 downwards.
CAGCCCGCCGGGCGACTCCTTGCAGTTGGGCTCCAGCGAATAGGGCGTGTTCTCGTACTTGGTGTGGCGCTGGCGCATCTCCAGGGTCTTGGCGACCAGAAACGCCTGGGGGTTCATCTGCGCGCGGTACTGGCGCTGGAATTCTGCAAACAGCGCGGCGCTGCCGCACACCAGCCGCGATTCGAGCAGCGAGGTCTGCACGGTGACATCGCCCGCGCTTTCGGCAAGGCATTCGGCCACCGTGCGCACGCTCGATCCGATCTCCAGGCCCGTGTCCCAGCAGCTACCGATGAAGCCTTCCAGCTTCGTGCGCAAGGCACTGCCGGCCTCGGGCGCCGTGCCGTCGGGCAGCAGCAGCAGAACATCGACATCGGAATAGGGGAACAACTGGTCGCGCCCAAATCCGCCGACGGCCACCAGGGCCATATCGTCGGGCAGCGCAGCACGCTGCCACAGGGTCTGCAGCAGGTTTCCCGCCAGCGACGACAGCTTGCGCAGCAGCACCCGGATGCCGCGTGTCGATGCGCCGGTGGATTGCATGGCCGCCAGCAGCGCGGCCTTGTCGCTGCGGTAGGCGTCGCGCAGGGCATGGAGTTCAGTCATGGTCGGTAAGTATCGTGGGAGGCCATGAAAAAGCCATGCAAGAGTTGTGCAAGCAGCTGCCTTTTTGCGCGGGAACCGGTGGCCCGGCGCTCGCCTCAGGTCTTGGTGGCGGTCACAAACGACGGCAACGGGGGCGAACCCGCTGACAGCGTCATCACCTCGTACCCCGTGGGCGTGACCAGTACCGTGTGCTCCCACTGGGCCGACAGGCTGTGGTCCTTGGTCACGATGGTCCAGCCGTCGTTGCCAAATTCCTTCACTTCGCGGCGGCCGGCATTGATCATGGGCTCGATGGTGAACACCATGCCGGGTACCAGCTCTTCGAGCGTGCCGGGCTTGCCATAGTGCAGCACCTGGGGTTCTTCGTGGAACTTTTGGCCAATGCCGTGGCCGCAGAACTCGCGCACCACCGAGAAGCCGTGCCCTTCGGCAAACTTCTGGATCGCGTGGCCGATATCCCCCAGCCGTGCGCCGGGCTTGACCTGCACGATGCCATGCCACATGGCTTCAAACGTCAGCGCTGACAGGCGCTTGGCGGCGATCGAGCACTCGCCGATCAGGAACATGCGGCTGTTGTCACCGTACCAGCCGTCCTTGGTGATCACGGTCACGTCCACATTGACGATGTCGCCCTTCTTGAGCGGCTTGTCGTTGGGGATGCCGTGGCACACCACATGGTTGACCGAGGTGCACAGCGAAGCCGGGTAGGGCGGGTAGCCCGGTGGCTGGTAGCCCACGGTGGCCGAGATGGTGCCCTGCTGGGCCATGCATTCGGCGCCCAGGCGATCGATTTCTTTGGTGGTGATGCCGGGCTTGATGTGCGGTGTGATGTAGTCCAGCACTTCGGAGGCCAGACGGCAGGCCAGGCGCATGCCCTCGATGTCCTCGGCGCTTTTGATGGTGATGCTCATGGCGCAATTATCCCATTGGGCCCCCGGCTGCGCAGGCGGCCCGGCCATGCCCGGTAAAATGGAGGGCTCCGGTGCTGGTTGCACGCTGGCGCCCGGAGCCACCCTCTACCCCTGACACCCCCCAACAGGCCGCTACCGTGACCTTGCACATGACCACGCTGGCGGGCGGCAACGCCCTCAGCTCCTTCCGCGCCCAGCAACTTCAACCCGCCCTGGAGGCGATCCACCCCAAGATCAGTGGCATTGCAGCGCGTTTCGTGCACCTGGTCGCCACCGATGCGGTCCCCACTCCTGCAGAACAAGAACGCCTGGCCGCGCTGCTGACCTATGGCGACCCCTACGCTGGCCCTGAAGACGGCGCCGCGCTCATCGTCACGCCCCGCCTGGGAACGCTTTCGCCTTGGGCCTCCAAGGCCACCGACATTGCGCGCAACTGCGGCATCGCCATCCGCCGTGTCGAGCGCATCACCGAGTACCGCATCAGCCTGAAATCCGGCCTGCTGGGCAAGACGCCCGAGCTGACGGCCGAGCAACTGGGCCAGATCGCCGCACTGCTGCACGACCGCATGACCGAATCGGTGGTGGCCGACCGCAGCGCCGCAGCCGCCCTGTTCACCGAACTGCAGCCCGCCCCCATGGAGCATGTGGATGTGCTGGCCGGTGGTCGCGCGGCACTCGAAGCGGCCAACACCCGCTTCGGCCTGGCCCTCGCCGACGATGAAATCGACTACCTAGTGACCGCCTTCACGGGCCTGAAGCGCAACCCCACCGACGTGGAACTGATGATGTTCGCGCAGGCCAACAGCGAACACTGCCGCCACAAGATCTTCAACGCCGAGTTCACCATCGACGGCGTGGCGCAGAGCAAGAGCCTGTTCGGCATGATCCGCAACACGCACCAGCTGGCGCCCCAGCACACGGTGATCGCGTATTCGGACAACGCTTCGGTCATGGAAGGCCATCAGGTGGAGCGTTTTGTGGCAAAAATGGCCGCAAGCGCCAGTGAATCAAGCGCTAATAGCTATCAAAAAAGTAGCATTACCCAGCATGTGCTGATGAAGGTGGAAACGCACAACCACCCCACGGCCATCTCGCCCTTCCCAGGCGCATCGACCGGCGCGGGCGGCGAGATCCGCGACGAAGGCGCCACGGGCCGCGGCTCCAAGCCCAAGGCGGGCCTCACGGGTTTCACCGTGTCCAAGCTCTGGGGCAGCACCGTGGGCAAGCCTGAGCACATTGCCAGCCCGCTGCAGATCATGGTCGAAGGCCCCTTGGGCGGCGCGGCGTTCAACAACGAATTCGGCCGCCCCAACCTGAACGGCTACTTCCGCGAGTACGAGCAGAACGTCGGCGGCGTGCAGCGTGGCTACCACAAGCCCATCATGATCGCGGGCGGCGTGGGCGTGATCGATGCAGAGCTGACGAAAAAGATCGGCTTCCCTGCAGGCTCGCTGCTGATCCAGTTGGGTGGCCCCGGCATGCGCATCGGCATGGGCGGCAGCGCCGCCAGCTCCATGGCCACCGGCACCAATGCGGCCGAGCTGGACTTTGACTCGGTGCAGCGCGGCAATCCCGAGATCGAGCGCCGTGCACAAGAGGTCATCAACCACTGCTGGGCGCAGGGCACGAACAACCCCATCCTGGCCATCCACGACGTGGGCGCGGGCGGTTTGTCCAACGCCTTCCCCGAGCTGACCAATGATGCTGGCCGCGGCGCGCGCTTTGACCTCCGTGCCGTGCAGCTCGAAGAGTCCGGCATGAGCCCGAAGGAAATCTGGAGCAACGAGTCGCAAGAACGCTACGTGCTGGCGATTGCGCCCGAATCGCTGGAGCAGTTCAAAGCCTTTTGTGAACGCGAGCGCTGCCCGTTTGCCGTGATCGGCACGGCCACCGAAGAGCGTCAGCTGGTGCTGCACGACCCTGCTGCCACGGCCGACGACCAGAAGCTGCCCGTGGACATGCCGATGAACGTGCTGCTGGGCAAGCCGCCCAAGATGCATCGCGACGTGAAGACCGTGGTGCGCGAATTTGCACCGATGGACTTGACCGGCGTGCCGCTGCAAAAGGCCGTGATCGACGTGCTGGCCCACCCCACGGTCGCCTCCAAGCGCTTCCTCATCACCATTGGCGACCGCACCGTGGGTGGCCTGTCGCACCGCGACCAGATGGTCGGCCCCTGGCAAGTGCCCGTGGCCGATTGCGCCGTGACGCTGGCCGATTACAAGGGCTTTGCGGGTGAAGCGATGAGCATGGGCGAGCGCACGCCGCTGGCCGCCATCAACGCGCCCGCCTCGGGTCGCATGGCCGTGGCCGAGGCCATCACCAATCTGCTGGCTGCGCCCATTGAGCTGCCGCGTGTGAAGCTATCGGCCAACTGGATGGCCGCCTGCGGCGAGCCCGGCGAAGACGCTGCGCTCTACGAAACCGTGAAGGCCGTGGGCATGGAACTGTGCCCCGCGCTGGGCGTGTCCATCCCCGTGGGCAAGGACAGTCTGTCCATGCGCACGCAGTGGAATGAAGGTTCCGACCAAAAGAAAGTCACCTCGCCTGTCAGCCTGATCGTGAGCGCCTTTGCTTCGCTGTCCGACGTGCGCGGTACGCTCACTCCCCAGCTCAACGCCACCGAGGCCGATACCACGCTGGTGCTGATCGACCTGGGCAAGGGCCAGAACCGCATGGGCGGCAGCATCCTGGGCCAGACGCTGGAGCAAAGCGGCAACTTGGTGCCCGATGTGGACGACCCCAAAGACCTGGTCAACTTGGTCAACGCCGTGAACGCACTGCGCGCCAAGGGCCAGATCCTGGCCTACCACGACCGCAGCGATGGCGGCCTGCTGGCCGCAGCAGCCGAAATGGCCTTTGCAGGCCACGTGGGCGTGGCGCTCAACGTGGACATGCTGGTGACTGAAGGCGACGGCATCAGCGACAGCCGCATGGAAACCGGTGACGCCAAGAACTGGGCGCAGCAGGTCAGTGCCCGCCGTGAAGAACTGACGCTCAAGGCGCTGTTCAACGAAGAGCTGGGTGTGCTGCTGCAAGTGCGCACCGCCGAGCGCAACGATGTGATGCAGGTGCTGCGCGAGCATGGCCTGTCCAAATTCAGCCACTTCGTGGGCAAGACGCGCCCAGTGTCGTCCGAAATCGACGCAGGCAAGGGCGAACTCCAGGTCTGGCGCGATGCCAAGGCTGTGTTCAGCGCCTCGCTGGCCGACCTGCACCAGGTGTGGGATGCGGTGAGCTGGAAGATCTGCCAGCAGCGCGACAACCCCGCCAACGCCGATGCCGAGCACGCTGCAGCGGGCGAGCCCACCGACCCGGGCCTGCACGTGCACCTCACGTTCGACGCGGCCGACAACGTGGCCGCGCCGTACCTCAACCTGGCCAAACCCAAGGTCGCCATCCTGCGCGAGCAGGGCGTGAACTCGCACATCGAGATGGCCTACGCCTTCACCGAGGCGGGCTTCGAGGCCTACGACGTGCACATGACCGACCTGCAGACCGGCCGCGTCCAACTCGAAGACTTCAAGGGCGTGGTGGCCTGCGGCGGCTTCAGCTATGGCGACACGCTGGGCGCTGGCATTGGCTGGGCGCGGTCCATCACCTTCAACCCGGTGCTGGCCGCACAGTTCCAGGGCTTCTTCGGTCGCACCGACACGTTCGGCCTGGGCGTTTGCAACGGCTGCCAGATGTTTGCTGAGCTGGCGGACATCATCCCCGGCGCACAGGACTGGCCACGCTTTACCACCAACCAGAGCGAGCGCTTCGAGGCCCGCCTGTCGCTGGTGGAAGTGCTGGAATCACCCAGCCTGTTCCTGCAAGGCATGGCAGGCAGCCGCCTGCCGATTGCGGTGGCGCATGGTGAGGGTTATGCCAACTTCAAGTACCGGGGCAACGCCGACAAGGCCATTGCTGCGATGCGCTACGTGGACAACCACGGCCGCGCGACGGAGCAGTACCCGTTCAACCCCAACGGCAGCGCGGGTGGCCTGACGGCAGTGACCACGGCCGACGGCCGCTTCACAGCCATGATGCCGCACCCCGAGCGCGTGTTCCGCAACGTGCAGATGAGCTGGACCAGCGAGGACAAGGCGCAGTACAGCGGCTGGATGCGCATCTGGCGCAACGCGCGCAAGTGGGTGGGGTAGCAGGGGGCATCCCCCTGAGCGGCTGCGCCGCTTCCCCCTTCTCTCGATTCGCTGCGCGAATCGGGAAGAGGGACGCAGCCCTCGCTGCTGGGCGGCCCTTGCTCGGCTGCCCTGGCGCTTAGGGTGCGCGGGCTCGGCGGTCTGATGGTGGCGCTATCGCGCCGGGCCAACCCTTCAAAGTCGTGTTCAGGCCGCTGTTAAGGTGCGCTGGTACACCAGCAGCCGCCCTTTGTACGCCGGCACATCGGCCAGGGCGGGGTGGTCCAGTCGCTCTTCGATCACATCGAAACGGTGCACAGCCATCTGCTTGTGGAAGGTGGAGCGGTTGCCCCTGTTCGGGTCCACGATCCAGATCTGCGCGCCGTCGCCTGCGTGGTGGTCCAGAAAGGTGGCCAGGGACGCACGGGCGTCGCGTTCGTACAGCACATCGCTGCCGATGATGAGGTCGAACTGGCCTTGCACCGCGTTGGCCGGTGCTGGCGCGTCCGAGCCCCACTGACCCGTGCGGTACTTCACGGGTGACAGGCCGTTCAAGCGCGCGTTTTCCTGCAGGAACTGTTGGGCCAGAGGATGGCAGTCGCTGGCAGTGACATCGATACCGCGCCTGTGGCACACCAGGCTGGCCAGACCCAGGCCGCAGCCGATCTCCAGCACACGTTCGCCCGCCAGCAGGGGGCGGCTGGCCATGCGCTGGGCCAGCTGCGCGCCCGACGGCCACAACAGGCCGAAGAGGGGCCAGGCGGCCGATGAGATACCCAGCGCCTCGGCGGCGCCCAGCGGGTCGGCAAACTGCTGCTTGTCCAGCAGCGACTGGATGATCAGGTCTGCCGCGCCGGTGATGGCGATGTCTTCTTGCTTGGTCAGGTAGCCGGGCATGGCGTGGCGGTGAAGCCCGCAGAAGGCCCCATAGCGGGTAGTGGATGAGGGCGCGAGTATGCGCCTTGTGGCTGGGCAGGCATGCCCGCAGGCGGTGTGGGGCTATCTGCAAATGGCATGGCCGCTGCACGACGATGGGCCTTGCGCTGCGGTTGCCTGTGCGTTGCTATAGTGCGGCGCACACCGGCGGCTTGTTCGCCGCATTTTTTTGCGACTCATCCCAAGGACTTCCCATGGCCGCTGGCAGCCTGCTTGCTTTGCTCGACGATATCGCCACCATCCTCGACGATGTGGCCTTGATGACCAAGGTGGCGGCCAAGAAGAGCGCTGCCATGGCCGACGATGTGTCGGTGATGACCAAGGTGGCTGCACAGAAGACGGCGGGCGTGCTGGGGGACGACCTGGCGCTCAACGCCCAGCAGGTGACCGGGGTGCGTGCTGAGCGCGAGATTCCGGTGGTGTGGGCGGTGGCCAAGGGCTCGTTCATCAACAAGGTCATCCTGGTGCCCGCTGCGCTGCTGATCAGCGCCTTTGCGCCGTGGGCCGTGACGCCGCTGCTGATGGTGGGGGGCGCCTTCTTGTGCTTTGAGGGCTTTGAGAAGGTCGCGCACAAGCTGCTGCACGCCCAACATGAGGATGAGGCTGAGCATGAGAGCCACGCCAAGGCCAATGCCAATCCGGCGGTGGATTTGGTGGCCTTTGAAAAGGACAAGATCAAGGGCGCCGTGCGCACGGACTTCATCCTGTCGGCCGAAATCATTGCGATCACGCTGGGCACGGTGGCCGCTGCGCCCTTCGTGCAGCAGCTCACGGTGCTGTCGGGCATCGCCATCATCATGACCATCGGTGTCTATGGGCTGGTGGCGGGTATCGTCAAGCTGGACGACCTGGGCCTGTGGCTCAACAACAAGGCCAGCAGCGCCGCACGTGCCCTGGGATCGGGCATCCTGCGCGCAGCACCCTGGCTGATGAAGGGGCTGTCCATTGCGGGCACTGCGGCGATGTTTCTGGTGGGCGGTGGCATTCTGGTGCACGGCGTGCCTGCGTTGCACCATGCGGTTGAGGCCGCAGGCACGGCAGCGGCGCAATGGCCCGTGGGCGGGCTGTGGGCGGTGCTGGTGCCCAACCTGCTGAACGCCGTGGTGGGCATCGTGGCGGGTGGCTTGGTTCTGGCCGGGTGGACGCTGGTTCAGCGCCTGAGGGGCAAGTCCACAGCTTGATAGTGGGTATTCCTTGATCTAGGTCTAAGGGTTACTACCGAGGGCTTGAGGTAAGGCAAGGCCGGGTGGGTGCCGCAGCGGTTCAATGCATGCACGGGGGTCGTCCCCGTCCAACCGATGCGAATTACCATGAAAAAGAACCTGCTGGCTGTCGCCGTTCTCTGTGCCCTTTCTTCTGGCGCTGCCCTGGCGCAACAGGCTGAAGGCCCCTGGATGGTCCGTGCACGTGCGGTGCACCTGGACAGCGCCAACAAGGACAGCACACCGCTGGGCCTGTCGGTCAACAATAAGACCATCCCTGAAGTGGATGTCACCTACTTCTTCAACAAGAACATCGCGGCCGAGCTGATTCTGACCGTGCCCCAGAAGCACACGCTCAGCGCTGGCGGCGCAGCCATTGGCACGCTCAAGCACCTGCCCCCCACACTGCTGGCGCAGTACCACTTTGATGCCCCCGGCTTCAAGCCCTACGTGGGCGCGGGCCTGAACTACACGCGTTTCTCGAGCGTGAACCTGCCCGCAGGCGTGAGCATTGACCGCAACAGCTTCGGCCCCGCGCTGCAAGTGGGTGTGGACATCCCGCTGGCCAAGAACCTGTACCTCAACTTCGACGTGAAGAAGGTTTTCATCAAGACCGACGTGAGCGCAGGCGGTGCCAAGCTGGGCACCTTCAAGGTGGACCCCGTTCTGGTGGGCGTGGGTCTGGGCTGGCGCTTCTAAGGGCACAGGGCCCCAGGCGGGCCCTGCGTTCCTGACAATAAAAGTTCTCCAAGGGTCTGAAGGGCTGGCGCATGCGCCAGCCCTTTTTTTGTGGGTGCGGAAATGGCCTACACACGGCAGTCAGCGAGGCAACGCACAATGGGGCAGGGGAGCGTGTGGGGCGTGCCGCAATGTGGGCGCTCCAGGTGCCTCTGCTTTTGACCACCCGGCGGCGCTGCCGCCCCAACGTCCTGACGACCCATGCTCCTGCCTCGCTATTCCGACATCACCCGCGGACTGACCCAGCGGCCCGCACGCATCTCCCCCAAGTATTTCTACGACCAGCATGGCTCGCAGCTGTTTGAAGCCATCACACGCCTGCCGGAGTACTACCCCACACGCACCGAAATGGCGCTGATGCAGACACATGCAGACAGCATCGCGGGCGCCGTGGGCGCAGGCCGCACCCTGATCGAACTGGGCGCGGGCAACTGCCAGAAGGCCCGCACCCTGTGCCGCCTGGTGCAGCCGGCCTGTTTTGTGGGCGTGGACATTTCGGCGGATTTTCTGGAGCAGGCGGTGCAAGGGCTGCGCGACGACTTCCCGGCGCTGGATGCCCGCGCGCTGGCGGGCGACATGACCCTGGGGGTGTCACTGCCTGACGACATTCCCCGCACCGGGCGCCTCGTGTTCTACCCGGGCTCGTCCATCGGCAACTTCGACCCGCCGCACGCGCTGGAGCTGCTGGCCCACATGCGCGATCTGATCGACGACGATGGCGGCCTGCTCATTGGCATCGATTTGCCCAAGGATGTGGCGGTGCTCGAAGCCGCCTACGACGATGCAGCGGGGGTCACCGCCGAGTTCAACCGCAATGTGCTGCGGCATGTGAACCGCCTGATCGGCAGCGACTTTGACGTGGCGCAGTGGCAGCACCGTGCGTTCTTCAACACCGAGGCGTCGCGCATTGAAATGCACCTGGAGGCTGCCTCTGCCACCGAGGTGTGCTGGCCCGGCGGCGGTCGCAGGTTCGACCAGGGCGAGCGCATCCACACCGAGAACAGCTACAAGTACCCGTTGCCCGTGTTCACCGACATGCTTGCGCGCGCCGGTTTTGCGCAGGCCCAGGCGTGGACGGACGAGCGGGGCTGGTTCGCGGTGGTCCACGCCCGTCCTTGACCGGTGGCTGCCATGACCGTGACATCCCCCGCATTCGACACGCTGTTGGCGCGCTACACCGCGGTACGCGGCCGCTCGCTGGCCCTGGCGGCTCCGCTGTCGCCCGAGGACTGCGCCGCGCAGTCCATGCCCGACGCCAGTCCCACCAAATGGCACCTGGCCCACACCACCTGGTTCTTTGAGACCTTTGTGCTCGAAGCCCACGAGCCAGGTTTCCAGCCGTTTGCACCGGCGTTCCGGGTGCTGTTCAACTCCTACTACAACGGTGTGGGCGCCAAGCACCCGCGTCCGCAGCGCGGGCTGCTCACGCGACCATCGCTGGACGAGGTGCTCGCCTACCGGGCCGACGTGGACGCCCGCATGGCGCGCCTGTGGCCCGCTGTGGCGCACGACGCTGCGCTGCGTGGCCTGATCGAGCTGGGCCTGCAGCATGAGCAGCAGCACCAGGAGCTGATGCTCACCGACATCCAGCACCTGCTGTCCTGCAACCCCTTGTTCCCTGCCTATGCCAAGGCTCCAGACGCTGTGGCGCCCGAGGCTGGCCAAGCACTGGCGTGGCATTCCTTTGACGGGGGGCTGGCCGATATCGGCCACGCTGGTAACGGCTTTGCCTTTGACAACGAGGGCCCGCGCCATCGTGTGTATCTGCATCCCTACGCGCTGGCCTCGCGGTTGGTGACACAGGCCGAGTATCTGGCGTTTGTGGAAGGTGGCGGCTACCGCAATCCGCTGCTCTGGCTGGCCGAAGGCTGGGACTGGCGGGCGGCGCAGGGTCTGGAGCAGCCGCTGTACTGGCATCGCATCGACGGGGCCTGGCACCAGTTCACGCTGGCCGGCCTGCAGCCGCTGCAGGGCAACCAGGCGGTGGTGCATCTGTCGTACTACGAGGCCGATGCCTACGCGCGCTGGGTGGGCGCGCGCCTGCCCACCGAGGCCGAATGGGAGCATGCGGCCGCGCAAGGTGCCGCCGGCATGGCGCAGTGGCACGGCGTGGCGTGGCAGTGGACGCAGTCGAGCTACGCGCCGTACCCCGGCTTCCGGGTGGCCGAAGGCGCCGTGGGTGAGTACAACGGCAAGTTCATGGTCAACCAGTACGTGCTGCGGGGCTCGTCCAGCGCCACGCCGCCGGGGCACGAGCGACTGACCTACCGCAACTTCTTTCCTGCCACGGCGCGCTGGCAGTTCACCGGCATCCGGCTGGCACGCGACCTCGGCTGAAGGCGGTCAGCGCCCGGCGCTGGCCGTCATCGACACGCCGCGTTGGGGCCGGCATGACGGTGTCGCTACGTGCCGTGATCTTGTTTGCTATCAAATATGTAGCTTGCAGTGCATATTCCACCAGCGCTTGGACGCAAAAAGCCTCAAAAGCACGGTGACAGGTGCCTGGCCATGCGTTTTTGGGGGCGCATGGCCATTCGCACATCACACCTTGTCGAGTGCCTGCGCCAAGTCCGCCCGCAGGTCGTCGATGTGCTCGATGCCGACCGACAGGCGCACCATGCCTTCGCTCACGCCCGCCTTGGCCAGCTCTTCGGGATTGAGCTGGCGGTGGGTGGTGGACGCGGGGTGGGTGGCCAGCGACTTTGCATCGCCAATGTTCACGAGGCGCGTGAAGAGCTGCAGCGCGTCGAGGAAACGGGCACCTGCCGCACGTGGATCGGCGTCGCTGTTCTTCACGCCAAAGCTCAGGATGCCCGATGCCTTGCCGCCTGACTGGCGTTGCACCAGCGCGTGGTCCGGGTGGTCGGGCAGACCGGCGTAGCGCACCCATTCGACCTTGGGGTGGCTTTGCAGGTACTGGGCAATGGCCAGCGTGTTGTCGCAGATACGGTCCATGCGCAGCGCCAGGGTTTCAATGCCTTGCAGGATCAGGAAGGCATTGAGCGGCGCCAGCGCCGCACCCGTGTTGCGCAGTGGCACCACGCGTGCACGGCCGATGAAGGCGGCGGGGCCCAGCGCCTCGGTGTAGACCACGCCGTGGTAGCTCACGTCGGGCTCGTTCAGGCGCGGGAAGCGTGCCTTGTGCTCCGCCCACGGGAATTTGCCGCTGTCCACAATCGCGCCGCCCACGCTGTTGCCGTGGCCGCCCAGGTACTTGGTGAGCGAGTGCACCACGATGTCCGCGCCATGCTCGATGGGGCGCAGCAGGTAAGGGCTGGGCACGGTGTTGTCCACGATCAGCGGCACACCGTGGTCGTGCGCTACCTTGGCCAGCGCAGCGATGTCGGTCACGTTGCCCAGCGGGTTGCCGATGGACTCGATGAAGATGGCCTTGGTGCGCGCATCAATGTGCTGCGCAAAGCTGGCCGGGTCGCGCGGGTCGGCAAAGCGGGTGGTGATGCCCTGCTGCGGCAGCGTGTGGGCAAAGAGGTTGTAGGTGCCGCCGTAGAGCGTGCTGGCCGAGACGATGTTGTCGCCCGCCTCGGCAATGGTCTGGATGGCGTAGGTGATGGCGGCCATGCCCGAGGCCACGGCCAGCGCGGCAATGCCGCCTTCCAGCGCCGCGACGCGCTTTTCGAGCACGTCGGTGGTGGGGTTCATGATGCGGGTGTAGATGTTGCCCGGCACCTTCAAGTCAAACAGGTCGGCGCCATGCTGGGCGCTGTCAAACGCGTAGGCCACCGTCTGGTAGATGGGCACGGCCACCGCCTTGGTGGTGGGGTCGGGGCTGTAGCCTGCGTGGACGGCCAGGGTTTCGATTTGCATGGGTGCTGTCTCTTTCATTGAAGGGATGGGAGTGGCACAACCGGGCTCGGCCCATGGCTGGACGAGGCCCGATGTGCCGATGGCGCGGGCCATTCTGGCAGCCTGGACCCGTGGCGTCATCGAATCGTTGGCTATGTGCTTATGACGTTCTTGTGCGTCCTGGACTCTTTCAGGCCGAGGGCTCGTCCATGGCGCTGTCCATGGGCTCTGGGGTGGTGCGCCGCGCCTGCTGGCTACGGCGCCAGGCCTTCTCGACTTCCACGACCACCAGCACCACCAGCGCGGCGCCAATGCACAGGGCCAGCTCGCCCAGGCTCAGCGGCTCGGTGCGGAAGATGGGGTTGAGCCAGGGCACATAGATGGTGGCCATCTGCAGCGCAAAGGTGAGCAGCACGGCACCCAGCAGCGGGCGGTTGCTCAGCAGGCCCAGGCGCCAGATGGGTTCGGATTCGGAGCGGATGGCGATCACATGCGCCATCTGCGCCAGCGTGAGCACGGTGAACACCATGGTCTGCCAGTGCGTGTGGCCGGTGTGCAGGGCCCAGGCCTGCACCGCCAGGCACAGCCCACCAATGAGCAGGCCCACGCCCAGGATGTGCTGCCACATGCCGTGGGCAAACAGGCTTTCGCGCGGCGCGCGGGGCGGGCGCTGCATGATGCCGCGCTCGGCCGGTTCGGCCGCCAGCGCCAGGCCGGGCAGGCCGTCTGTGACGAGGTTGACCCACAGGATGTGGATGGGCAGCAAAGGGATGGGCAACAGCAACAGCGGCGCCAGGAAGATGGTCCAGATCTCGCCCGAGTTGCCCGTCATCGCGTAGCGCACAAACTTGCGGATGTTGTCGTAG
>NZ_QAIM01000596.1:0-755 GCF_003061035.1 Acidovorax sp. HMWF018 | reverse complement strand
CGACGATGGTGGCGAAGTTGTCGTCCAGCAGCACCAGGCTCGATGCCTCGCGTGCCACGTCGGTGCCGCCCTGGCCCATGGCCACGCCGATGTCGGCACGCTTGAGCGCCGGGGCATCGTTCACGCCGTCGCCCGTCATGGCCACGAAATGGCCTTGCGCTTGCAGGGCTTCGACGATGCGGATCTTCTGCGCCGGGTCCACGCGGGCGTAGACCTGCACCTGCTCCACGCGGGCGCGCAGGGCAGCATCGTCCAGTGTGGCCAGGTCGGCGCCGGTGAGCACCGGGGCGTCGCTGCTCTTCACCATGCCCAGGCGGTGCGCAATCGCGCGCGCGGTCGCAGGATGGTCGCCTGTGATCATTACGGGCGTGATGCCCGCGCTGATGCAGTCGCGCACTGCGGCCTGGGCCTCGGCGCGGGGTGGGTCGATGAGGGCGATCAGGCCCAGCAGCTCCAGCTGGTTTTCTACTGCGTCGATGTCGTTGGTGTCGGGCAGGCGGGCGTGGCTGCGGCGGGCGAGGGCCAGCACGCGCAACCCCTGTGCAGCGAGCTGCTGTGCGGTGGCGAGGACCTTGGCGGTGTCGAGTGCGGCAGCGCCTTCGGGCGTCCAGTGGGCGGTGCAGCGGGGCAGCACGGATTCGGGCGCGCCTTTGGTGTAGGCCACAAAGCCTGCGGCCGCGCGGTGGAAGGTCGTCATGCGCTTGCGGTCGGAGTCAAACGGTTGCTCCTGCACGCGGGGGCTGGCGGCATCGAGC
>NZ_QAIM01000088.1:0-3570 GCF_003061035.1 Acidovorax sp. HMWF018 | reverse complement strand
GGCCACCAGCAGCACCGGCGCCACGAACTTGTTAACGGCTGCACCCGAGTTGCCCGCGCCATACACACCCATGGCCGTGCCCTGGCGATGCTTGGGGAACCAGCGCGCCACATAGGGCGTGCCCACTGAGAACGAGCCCCCCGCCAAGCCCACGAACAGGCCGATCGTCAGGAAGTGCCAGTACTCCGTGGCATAGCTCATGAGCCAGATGGCAGGCACGGTGGTGGCCATGACGGCCGCCATCACGATGCGGCCACCGAACTTGTCGGTCCAGATACCCAGGGGCACCCGCACCAGCGAGCCCGTGAGCACGGGCATGGACATCAGCAGCCCGAACTGCGTGGAGTTCAGGTTCAGCATCTTCTTGATGGGGATGCCGATGACGCCAAACATCATCCACACCATGAAGCAGACCGTGAAGGCGAAGGTGCTGACGATGAGCACCGACCAAGCCTGGCGGGTGCGCTGCGGGCTGTCGCCCGGGGGCAGGGTTGCGTTGGCCATTGCGCGATTCCTCTCTTTTTGCATGAGAGGAATGGTCGCGTGTGCAGGGGCTTTTGCACATCCTTCACTAGAGGGTGTGCGGCGCGGCAGAGGGACTAGTTACCCGGGGCGGGGCGTCGTCCGAAAGAACTATGGCGCAAGCGTTGTGGGTAGTAGCACCCGCACCACACCAGCCCGACGCGCACGGAGCGTGCGTGGGCCAGCGCTATTCCGCGCGCTGCCGGTCCGAGGCGTACACCGCCGCCTGCACGCGCGAACTCAGGCCCAGCTTGCGCAGGATGTGCTGCACGTGGATCTTCACCGTGGTCTCAGCGATGTCGAGCGTGCGCGCGATCTCCTTGTTGCTGGCACCGCGCGCGATCTCGCGCAGCACGTCTTCCTCTCGCGGTGACAGGGGTGTGAAGCCGCTGGGGGCGCCTGCAGCGACCGCAGCGGCATCGGCGGGTACGGACGCTGCGGGCGCTATCTCGGGCACACCCTGCGACTGGAACGCCGCCACCAGCTTGCCCATGAGTTCGGGGCTGACCACGGGCTCGCCCCGGGCGGCACGGCGAATGGCCTGGGCCAACAGGTCGCCGTCGATGGTCTTGAGCAGGTAGCCCTGCGCGCCGTTGCGCAGCGCGGTGGCCAGGTCCTGCGCGTCCTCGCTCACGGTGAGCATGAGCACGCGCGAGGCGGGCGACACCTCGCGCAGGCCCTGGATGGCGTCCACGCCCATCACCCCGGGCAGGTGGTTGTCGAGCAGGATCACCTGCGGCTGCAGCTGGGGCGCAAGCCGCAGGGCCTGCGCGGCATCCCCCGCCTCGCCCACCACGGACAGGCCCTCATACTGGCTCAGCAGCGCGATCAGCCCGCGACGGAACAGCGTGTGGTCGTCCACCACCAGCAGCGTGACCGGCGGTGCCGTCAGCGCTGTCGCGGGGGTTGTGGCAACGGGCGATACGGAGGTCGTCATGGCATGGTGGCTTGTTGGGGGGCTACGGCGTATATCGAACCCGCTGAATGGGTGGATGCGGCGGGCTGGTGAGGCGGCGTGGGTGCGATCGAGGGAAGCTCGATGCACACGCGGGTGCCCTGCCCCGGAGCAGACTCCACCTGGACCACCGCGCCAATGCGCTGGGCCCGTTCGCGCATGATGCCCAGGCCTACATGCAGCGAGTCCGGTGGCACGGAGGCCACCTCAAAGCCAGTGCCGTTGTCCTGCACCTCAAAGCGCCAGCGTGGATGGCGGTGCACCAGCACATCCACCCGCGTGGCGCCCGAATGTTTGCGCACGTTCGACAAGGCCTCCTGCACCATGTGCAGCACCTGGATCTGCACGTCCTGCGCCAGCGGCAAGCCGTGGCCCACCATGCCCAGCGTGGTGGCCATGCCGGTCTGGTGCTCAAACTTGGACAAGGTGGCGCGCAGCGCTGACTCGATGTCTTCCTCGCTGGTGCGGGTGCGGAAGTGCACCAGCAGCTCGCGCACATCGGAATAACACTCGCGCACACCCACATCCAGCTCGCCGATGCTGCGGTCGCGCTTGGCCTCATCGCCGCGCGCCACGGCATCGCGCAGCAGCTGGGTCTGGATCTTGAGGAAGGCCAGCGACTGGGCAATGGAGTCGTGCAGCTCCCGCGCCAGCAGGCTGCGCTCCTCGGCCACCGCCGCCTCGCGCTCCAGCGCGGTGGCACGCAGACCCTCCATGGCACTGGCCAGGTGGCGCGTCATGGCTTCGAGCAGGTCGCGCAGTTCATCGGTCAGCTCCACCGGCGAGCGGAAGAACAGATCCACCTCGCCCAGCAGGCGCTGCAGCATCTGCACCGGGATGGTGACCATGGTCTGGAACCCCGCCTCGCGGCAATGGGGCAAGGCAACGGTGGTGGACGGTGTGATGGGAATGACCCGCGTGCGCGCCTGGGCCTGCGGCTGGCCGCACAGGCAGGTGCCCGTGTGCAGGCAGTGTTCGCCTTCGGCCATGGTGCGCGGCAGGCCGTCGCCCGCCAGCAGCACATAGCGTTCGTTGGCCTCATTGGACCAGCGCACGGCAGCTGCGTCGGCCCCCGCCACGCGGCGGATCTGCTGCACAAAACCCTGGGCCAGCAGCTCCAGGCTGCCCGCCGTGCTGGCCAGCGCGCTCACCTCATACAACGCGGCCAGGCGCTGGTTCTGCACAGCGATGCTGGCGGTCTTTTCGCGCACCTTGTGCTCCAGCTCGTCGTGCGATGCCTGCAGTGCATGCGCCATGAGGTTGAAGCCCGCCGACAGCTGACCGAACTCGTCATCCGTATCCACCGGCAGCCGCGTGCCCAGCTCGCCCTGGCGCAGCCGGGCCTGGGCCTGCTGCAGACGTGCCACGGGATTGATGACCAGCAGATAGCTCACGGCCATGAAGGTGACGGCAGCCACGATGGCCAGCGCCATCATGAACAGCTGGAACAGGTGCAGCGCGGCGGTCCAGCCCGCGATCTGGATCTCGATGGCATCCACAAAACCATCGACCTGCTGCACAAAGGCATCGGCCTCCGCCAGGTTCCGGGCGCGGTCCGGGGGCGATGCGCTGACCCACCCGGTGCGGGCCTCGGCCCACCGGGCGCGGATGCCATCGAACCGCGTACGTGTCTCATCGCTCCACGGCACAAACAGCGGGCGCGACGGATCGCCCGTGCGCAGCAACTCCAGGCTGGCGTCGAACTGGCGGGCGCGTTCTTGCACGGCCTCGGGTGGCTCGGTCTGCAGCACCAGCACCATGCGCAACATGTTCATGCGCAGGCGGCCCGCCTCGTTGACCGCCGCTGCGCCGCCCTCAAGCTTCCAGGTCACCCACAGGGTCAGGCCGATGGACGCGAGCGCCACCAACAAGAAGCCCGCGCCCATGGCAAGGAGTTTGGTGGAGAGCGTGGGACGGGAGCGCATGGCGCAGTGTAGGGAAGGGGCATCACCACAACCTTGACCTGGGTCAAGAGCGGCCCGCGTAGCATGGAGCCATGCAACGACTGCCCCTCCCTCTCCTGCGCACCTGGCTGGTGCTGGGAAGCGCCACCGTGGCGCTGGCTGGCTGCGCCTACGCCCCCGCCACCGGCA
>NZ_QAIM01000087.1:0-1043 GCF_003061035.1 Acidovorax sp. HMWF018 | reverse complement strand
CTTGGGGTCCTGCATCAGCAGCATGCCAATCTCCAGCCACTGCTTTTGCCCGTGGCTCAGGTTGCCCGACTGGCGCGTGACGCTGTCGGCCAGGTGAATGGTGTGCAGGATCTCGGCCAGGCGGTCCGACTGTGCGGAGTCGAGCTTGAAGAACATGCTGGACTTCACGCCCTTGTGGGTCTTGAGCGCCAGCTCCAGGTTCTCGAACACGCTGAGCTGCTCGAACACCGTGGGCTTCTGGAACTTGCGGCCGATACCCAGGCTCGCAATCTCGGGCTCGTTGTGGCGCAGCAGGTCGATGGTGGAGCCAAAGAACACCGTGCCTTTGTCGGGCCGGGTTTTGCCGGTGATGATGTCCATCATCGTCGTCTTGCCCGCACCATTGGGGCCAATGATGCAGCGCAGCTCGCCGGGGGCGATGTCCAGGCTCAGGCCGTTGATGGCCTTGAAGCCGTCAAAGCTGACATGCACGTCTTCCAGGTACAGGATGCGGCCGTGGGTCACGTCCACTTCGCCCGGCGTGGCAATGCGCGAGAAGCCTGCAGCGCGGCCACCCGACTCGGTCTGGCCCAGTGCGACGGGCGCCAGCGTCTTCTGCAGCCGCCGCGCACCTTCTTCCATCAGATCGGGCGTCATTGCGCGGCTCCCTTCGTTGTTGTCATTTTTGCCTTGAGCTTCTTGACCAGCCCCACCACACCGTCGGGCAGGAACAGCGTGACCGCAATGAACAGCGCGCCGAGAAAGTACAGCCAGAACTCCGGCGCCGTCACCGTGAGCCAGCTCTTGGCACCGTTGACGATGAACGCCCCCACGATGGGTCCGATGAGTGTGGCGCGCCCGCCCACGGCCGCCCATACGGCGATCTCGATGGAGTTGGCGGCGCTCATCTCGCCGGGGTTGATGATGCCGACCTGGGGCACATACAACGCCCCCGCCACGCCGCACATCATGGCGCTGATGGTCCAGATGGTGAGCTTGTAGGGCAGCGGCGAATAGCCCGAGAACATGACACGGCTCTCGGCATCGCGCACAGCCTGCAGCAC
>NZ_QAIM01000595.1:29960-30908 GCF_003061035.1 Acidovorax sp. HMWF018 | reverse complement strand
CGCCACCGCATCAGTCGCAGTGGGCTGTGGCGCGGAGGCTGCGCCGGGGTGGGGAGAGGGGCTGGGACGGTCGTTCACACCCGGATTGTCGCTTGACAAGCTCAAGGGCTTCTCATAGATTACTAACCGGTCAGTCAGTAATCATAAAAACCAATCCTGTGGGGGACAAGGCGGCTGGCCCCTGCATCTGTTCACAAGCGCCCTGCATGGCTGCGGGTGGCTGGTTGGCGGGTGTCTGGTGTACTGTCGCTGCGCGGGCGCTCCGGCCTGCGTCTTGCTTGCTGATCCTTGTGGCCCCTTCTTTTTTCACCGGATTTCCCATGCGCACACCCTCCGCCCTGCGGCCCTCTTCACGGCATTCCAGGCTTTTGCTGGTGCTGGCCACCGCTACCGTGCTGGCCGCCTGTTCGCGTCCCGCACCGCCTGAGGAGCCCGTGCGCTCCGTCAAGCTGATGACGGTGGGCGTGGGCGCGCTGCAGTCCAGCCTGGAGTATTCGGGCGAGGTGCGCGCGCGGGTGGAGTCGCGCCTGGGCTTTCGCGTGGCGGGCAAGATCGTGCAGCGCCAGGCCGAGCTGGGCCAGCGCGTGAAGGCCGGGCAGGTGCTGGCGCAACTGGACCCCAAGGACTACCAGCTGGCGGCTGATGCGGCGCGCGCGCAACTGGCATCGGCCACCACGCAGCGTGATCTGGCGGCGGCGGACCTCAAGCGCTACCAGGCGCTCAAGGACCAGAACTTCATCAGCGGTGCCGAGCTGGAACGCCGCGAGGCCACGCTCAAGGCGGCCCAGGCCACGCTGGACCAGGCGCGCGCGCAGCTGTCGTCGCAGGGCAACCAGGCGGCCTACACCACGCTGGTGGCCGACGTGTCCGGCGTCGTGACGGGCATCGATGCCGAGCCGGGCCAGGTGGTGTCGGCCGGTGCGCCGGTGGTGCGCATTGCGCAGGACG
>NZ_QAIM01000595.1:17865-29950 GCF_003061035.1 Acidovorax sp. HMWF018 | reverse complement strand
ACGTGGTGTTTGCTGTGCCCGAGGACAAGGTGGCGCAGATCACGACGGGCTCCGAGGTGGCTGTGCGCGGCTGGTCTGGCGGCGCGACCCTGACGGGCCGCGTGCGCGAAGTGGCTGCCAGCGCCGACGCTGCGACCCGTACCTTCCAGGTCAAGGTGGCCATTGACGCTGCGGACGCCCCAGCGCTGGGCGCCACCGTGTACGCCACGCCCAAGGCACTGAGCCATGCCGGCATTGCCGCCATCAAGCTGCCCACCAGCGCGCTGCGGCAGGAGGGCCAGTCCACCGCCGTGTGGGTGTACGACCCCGCGACCAGCACCGTCAAGTCGCAGGTGGTGCAGATCGCCACGGCCGACGGCAACGATGCCGTGGTGGCAGGGGGCCTGACCCCCGGCATGCAGGTGGTGGCTACCGGCGTGCATGTGCTGTCTCCCGGCCAAAAAGTGACGGTATACCAGCCAAAAGTGGCCCAGGCGCCAGTGAATAAAGCACAGACAGCTCCTGAATCTGTAGCAATTCCGGCGGTGCCATCGGCTCCTGCAACCGCTGCTGCACCCGCCACCGCCACGGCCTCTGCCGCCAACTGAGGCCCGCCATGACGCAAATCCAACCCAAAGAGGGGTTCAACCTCTCCAAATGGGCGCTCGACCATCCCGCGCTCACCCGCTACCTCATGGTGGTGCTGATGCTGCTGGGCTTTGCGGCCTACTTCCAGCTGGGGCAGGACGAGGACCCGCCGTTCACCTTCCGTGCCATGGTGGTGCGCACCTACTGGCCCGGTGCCACGGCCCAGCAGATGGCCGAGCAGGTCACCGACAAGATCGAGCGCACGCTGCAGGAAGTGCCGTACGCCGACAAGATCCGCAGCTACTCCAAGCCCGGCGAGTCGCAGATCATTTTCCAGATCAAGGACTCCTCCAAGCCCGGCGACGTGGCCAACGTCTGGTACAGCGTGCGCAAGAAGGTGGGCGACATGCGCTACACCTTGCCGCAGGGCATCCAGGGTCCGTTCTTCAATGACGACTTTGGGGATGTGTACGGCGTGATCTACGCGCTGGAATCCGAGGGCTTCAGCTACGCCGAGCTCAAGCAGTTTGCCGATGACGCGCGTCAGCAGCTGCTGCGCGTGCCCGATGTGGCGAAGGTCGAGCTGTTTGGCGTGCAGGACGAAAAGCTCTTCATCGAGATCTCGCAAAAGCGCCTGTCGCAACTGGGCCTGGACATGAACCAGGTGCTGGCCCAGCTGGGCCAGCAGAACGCAGTGGAAAGCGCGGGCACCATCCAGACCCCGCAAGACCAGGTGCAGGTGCGCGTGCAAGGCCAGTTCAACGCCATCGAGGACCTACGCGCGATGCCGATCCGTGGCCCCTCCGGCGCGCAACTGCGCCTGGGCGATATTGCCGAAGTGCAGCGCGGCTATGTGGACCCACCGGGCGTGAAGGTGCGCCACCAGGGGCGCGAGGTGATTGCGCTGGGCGTCTCCATGTCCAAGGGCGGCGACATCATTGCGCTGGGCAAGGCCCTGCACACCACCACGGACCGCATCGCTGGCACGTTGCCGGCGGGCGTGAAACTGGTCAACGTGCAAGACCAGCCCAAGGCGGTGTCCACCTCGGTGAACGAGTTTGTCAAGGTGCTGATCGAGGCCGTGGTCATCGTGCTGGCGGTGAGCTTCATCAGCCTGGGCGTCCACAAGCGGCCCGGCAACAACCCGCTGTGGAAGCGCTGGTACATCGACCCCCGCCCGGGGCTGGTGGTGGGCATCACGATCCCACTGGTGCTGGCCGTCACGTTCCTGGCCATGTGGTACTGGGGCATCGGGCTGCACAAGATTTCGCTGGGCTCGCTCATCATCGCGCTGGGCCTGCTGGTGGACGACGCCATCATTGCGGTGGAGATGATGGTGCTCAAGCTCGAAGAGGGCTATGACAAGGTGCGCGCCGCCACCTTTGCCTACGAGATCACGGCCATGCCCATGCTCACGGGCACGCTGATCACGGCGGCGGGCTTTTTGCCCATCGGCCTGGCCAAGTCCACCACGGGTGAATACACCTTTGCCATCTTTGCCGTGACGGTGATTGCGCTGGTGCTCAGCTGGTTCGTGTCGGTCTACTTCGTTCCTTACCTCGGCACGCTGCTGCTCAAGGTGCCGCCTCACGTCTTGGCCGCTCAGGCCAACAAGGGCATCACGGACGACCCGCACGAGGTCTTTGACAGCCCGTTCTACCGCAGCTTCCGCCGTCTGGTGGACTGGTGCGTGCAGCACCGCTGGCTGACCATTGGCGCCACGGTGCTGACTTTTGCGCTGGGCATCGTCGGCATGGGCAAGGTGCAGCAGCAGTTCTTCCCGGATTCCAGCCGGCCTGAGATTCTGGTGGACATCTGGTTCCCCGAAGGCACGTCGTTCGCAGGCAACGAGGCCGTCACCAAGCGCGTGGAGCAGCGCCTGCTGTCCGAGCCAGGCGTGAACACGGTGAGCACCTGGGTAGGCTCTGGCGTGCCGCGTTTTTATCTGCCGCTCGATCAGGTGTTCCCGCAGAGCAACGTGTCGCAGTTCATCGTGGTGCCCCAAGACCTGAAGGTGCGCGAATCGCTGCGTGTGAAGCTGCCTGCGCTGCTGGCGCAGGAGTTCCCGGAAGTGCGCGGGCGCGTCAAGCTGCTGCCCAACGGGCCGCCCGTGCCTTATCCCGTTCAGTTCCGCGTGGTGGGACCCGATCCGCTGGTGCTGCGCGAGCGTGCGGACGAGGTCAAGGCCCAGCTGCGCCAGAACTCCAACATGCGCGGGGTGAACGACAACTGGAACGAGTCCGTGAAGGTGCTGCGCCTGGAAGTCGACCAGGCCAAGGCACGCGCCCTGGGCGTGACCAGCCAGTCCATCGCACAGGCGTCCAAGACCATTCTGTCGGGCACGCAGGTCGGCCAGTACCGCGAGGGCGACAAGCTCATCGACATCCTGCTGCGCCAGCCACTGGATGAGCGAAACGCCATCACCGACATTGCCAACGCCTATCTGCCCACGGCCTCGGGCAAGTCGATCCCGCTCACGCAGATCGCCAAGCCCGTGTTCACCTGGGAGCCCGGCGTGATGTGGCGCGAAAACCGCGACTACGCCATCACCGTGCAAGGCGACGTGACCGAGGGCCTGCAGGGCGCCACGGTGACGGCGGCGCTGCTGCCATCCCTCAAGGAGATTGAGGCCAAGTGGCGGTCGGCGGGCCAGACGGGCTACCGCATCGAGGTGGCGGGCGCCGTGGAGGAAAGCTCCAAGGGCTCGGCGTCCATCGCGGCGGGTCTTCCCATCATGCTGTTCATCACCTTCACGCTGCTCATGCTGCAACTGCACAGCTTCAGCCGTGCCATGCTGGTGTTCCTGACCGGGCCGCTGGGGCTGGCGGGTGTGGCGGCGGCGCTGTTGCTGCTCAATCGTCCCTTTGGTTTTGTGGCGCTGCTGGGGGTGATCGCGCTCATGGGCATGATCCAGCGCAATTCGGTGATCCTGATCGATCAGATCGAGCAGGACCGCGCCCGTGGCGTGCCCGCCTGGGATGCCATTGTGGAATCCGCCGTACGCCGTTTGCGCCCCATCGTGCTTACCGCCGCTGCCGCCGTGCTGGCCATGATCCCGCTGTCGCGCAGCGTGTTCTGGGGCCCGATGGCTGTTGCCATCATGGGCGGGCTGGTGGTGGCCACGGTGCTGACGCTGCTGGCACTGCCTGCAATGTATGCGGCCTGGTTCCGTGTCAAACGACCTGCGCCAGAGGTTCCTGGTGCTGCTTGACCGACAGGGCGTCCGCATCAGGTAAAATAGAAGGTTGACCGATTTCACACAGGCGGCAGCCGAGGTTGCCGCCTGTTTGTTTGTAGAACCGCGCGGGTGGCGAAATTGGTAGACGCACCAGGTTTAGGTCCTGACGCCAGCAATGGTGTGGGGGTTCGAGTCCCCCCCCGCGCACCACCCATGTGAGACTTTGCGGAACACGGCGCTGCTGCGCTGCAGCCAGCACGATCCACATTCATAAGAGGAATAGCCATGGCCGTTACTGTTGAAACCCTTGAGAAGCTCGAGCGCAAGATCACGCTGAGCGTGCCCGTCACCCTGATCCAGTCCGAAGTGGACACGCGCCTCAAGCGCCTGGCCCGCACGGTCAAGATGGACGGTTTCCGTCCCGGCAAGGTGCCCATGAATGTGGTGGCCCAGCGTTATGGCTACTCGGTGCAGTACGAAGTGCTGAACGACAAGGTGGGTGAGGCCTTTGCCGTGGCTGCGAATGAAGCCAACCTGCGTGTTGCTGGCCAGCCCCGCATCACTGAAAAGGAAGGCGCTCCCGAAGGCCAGGTGACTTTTGACGCCATCTTCGAAGTGTTCCCCGAAGTCAAGATTGCTGACCTGTCTGACGCCGAAGTTGAAAAACTGTCGTCCGAAGTGACCGACAGCGCCATCGACAAGACCATCGACATCCTGCGCAAGCAGCGCCGTAGCTTCGCCCAGCGCGCCATTGACGCCGCTGCGCAAGACGGTGACCGCGTGACCGTGGACTTCGAAGGCAAGATCGACGGCGAACCCTTTGACGGCGGCAAAGCCGAAGACTTCCAGTTCCTGGTCGGCGAAGGCCAGATGCTCAAGGAG
Source organism: Acidovorax sp. HMWF018 (assembly GCF_003061035.1). Taxonomy (NCBI): domain Bacteria; kingdom Pseudomonadati; phylum Pseudomonadota; class Betaproteobacteria; order Burkholderiales; family Comamonadaceae; genus Acidovorax; species Acidovorax sp. HMWF018. Next base: position 25,323 of record NZ_QAIM01000595.1, on the reverse strand, counting down.
TTCGAAGACGCGGTGCGTGGCATGAAGTCCGGCGAAAGCAAGACTTTCCCCTTGGCGTTCCCCGCCGAGTACCATGGCAAGGATGTCGCTGGCAAGACCGCCGACTTCCTGGTGACGATCAAGAAGATCGAAGCGGCCCACCTGCCCGAAGTGAATGATGCTCTGGCCAAGTCGCTGGGCATTGCCGACGGTTCCGTGGATGGCCTGCGCGCCGACATCAAGAAGAACCTGGAGCGCGAAGTCAAGTTCCGCTTGCTGGCCCGCAACAAGGCTGCCGTGATGGACGCCCTGGTGTCCAAGGCTGAGTTGGACCTGCCCAATTCCAGCATCCAGGCTGAAATCGCCCGCCTGATGGAAGGCGCCCGCGCTGAACTCAAGCAACGCGGCATCAAGGACGCCGACAAGGCCGAGATCCCTGAAGACGTGTTCCGTCCCCAGGCAGAGCGCCGTGTGCGCCTGGGCCTGGTGCTGGCCGAGTTGGTGCGCGCCAATGAGCTGCAGGCCAAGCCCGAGCAGCTCAAGGCCCACATCGACGAGCTGGCCGCCAGCTACGAGAAGCCCGAAGACGTGGTGCGTTGGTACTTCGGCGACCGCCAGCGTCTGGCTGAAGTCGAAGCCGTTGTCATCGAAAACAACGTGACCGAATTCGTGCTGTCCAAGGCCAAGGTGGTCGAAAAGGCCATTTCCTTCGACGACCTGATGGCGCAGCAGGGCTGATAGGCACTCGGGCCGGGTGGTCTGCCTCGTGCAACTGCCCGGTTCTGGTTGTCAAGACACACCAGGGGCTTGTGCTTTCGTGCACAAGCCCCAATTCATTTCTGGGTACAGTACCTGCTTGACTGGAGAAATACATGAGCGCATTGGAAACACAAGGCCTGGGCATGGTCCCCATGGTCATCGAGCAGTCGGGCCGTGGCGAACGGTCCTATGACATCTACTCGCGCCTGCTCAAGGAGCGCGTGATTTTTCTGGTGGGCCCGGTCAATGACCAGACCGCCAACCTGGTGGTGGCACAGCTGCTGTTCCTGGAAAGTGAAAACCCGGACAAGGACATCTCGTTCTACATCAACTCGCCCGGTGGTTCGGTGAGCGCCGGTATGGCGATTTTTGACACCATGAACTTCATCAAGCCCGATGTCTCGACCCTTTGCACGGGCATGGCGGCCAGCATGGGTGCGTTCCTGCTGGCGGCGGGCGCCAAGGGCAAGCGTTTTGCGCTGCCCAACTCCAAGGTCATGATCCATCAGCCATTGGGCGGCATGCAGGGCCAAGCCACCGAGATCGAGATCCACGCCCGCGAGATCCTCAAGACCCGCGAGCAGCTCAACAAGATCCTTGCTGAGCGCACCGGACAGCCGCTGGAGAAGATCCAGCGCGACACTGAGCGTGACTATTTCCTCTCGGCCGACGAGGCCAAGGACTATGGTTTGGTCGATCAAGTGATCAGCCAACGCGCCTGATCGCCCGAGGGCGACGAAGCGGCGTTTTCCCGAGGGGAAGACGCCGTTTTTTATTTGGTTATCATCCCGACAACTTTCCGAAACAAGCAAGGCATTGCCCCCATGGCCGAGAAAAAAGGCTCTTCCAGCGAAAAAACCCTTTACTGCTCTTTTTGCGGCAAAAGCCAGCATGAAGTGAAGAAGCTGATCGCCGGTCCGTCGGTCTTTATCTGCGACGAGTGCATTGACCTGTGCAACGAGATCATCCGCGACGAACTGCCTGCTGGGGACTTGGCGCGCGAAGGCCGCAGTGACCTGCCCACGCCGGTCGAGATCAAGGCCAATCTGGACAACTATGTGATTGGCCAGGATGTTGCCAAGCGCACGCTGGCGGTGGCGGTGTACAACCACTACAAGCGCCTGCGCCATAAGGACAAGGCCCACAAGGACGATGTGGAGCTGTCCAAAAGCAACATCCTGCTGATCGGCCCTACTGGTTCGGGCAAGACATTGCTGGCGCAGACCCTGGCACGCATGCTGGATGTTCCCTTTGTGATGGCCGACGCCACCACGCTGACCGAAGCCGGCTATGTGGGCGAGGACGTGGAAAACATCGTCCAGAAGCTGCTTCAAAGTTGCAACTACGAAGTCGAGCGCGCCCAACGCGGTATTGTCTATATCGATGAAATCGACAAGATTTCGCGCAAATCCGACAACCCCAGCATCACGCGCGACGTGTCGGGCGAGGGCGTGCAGCAGGCGCTGCTCAAGCTCATCGAGGGCACCATGGCCAGCGTGCCGCCCCAGGGCGGGCGCAAGCACCCGAACCAGGACTTCCTGCAGATCGACACAACCAACATCCTGTTCATCTGCGGTGGCGCGTTTGCAGGGCTGGAAAAGGTCATCGAGAACCGGACCGAGGCCTCAGGCATCGGCTTTGGCGCATCGGTCAAAAGCAAGAAGCAGCGCTCGCTGACCGAAGTGTTCACCGAGATCGAGCCCGAAGACCTGATCAAGTTCGGGCTGATTCCTGAACTGGTGGGCCGTATGCCTGTGGTGACTGCCTTGGCTGAACTGAGTGAAGATGCGTTGGTGCAGATCCTGACCGAGCCGAAGAACGCGCTGGTCAAGCAGTACAGCAAGCTCCTGGCCATGGAAGGCGTGGACTTGGAAATTCGCCCCGCTGCCCTGAAAGCCATTGCCCGCAAGGCGCTGGCCCGCAAGACGGGCGCGCGAGGTCTGCGTTCCATCCTGGAGCAATCGCTGATCGGCACGATGTTCGACCTGCCCAATACCAGCAACGTCGAAAAGGTGGTGGTGGACGAGTCCACCATCGAAGAAAACAAGCCGCCGCTGCTCGTGTACCGCGAAGCGGCCAAGAAGGCCTGAGAAGACCGGAGCGGGCGCCATGTTGTCGCCCTTTGAACCATCAACCCTTGCGCCAGTACGGCTGCGTGCAAGGGTTGAAAATCCCCACATGTGGACCCACTTCCACAGAGCACTTTGAGGATTTCCATGTCCGGACATACCCCCCTGCCAGCCACCCCTATTGACCTGCCGCTGTTGCCTTTGCGCGATGTGGTGGTGTTCCCTCACATGGTGATCCCGCTTTTTGTGGGCCGCCCCAAGAGCATCAAGGCCCTTGAGATGGCCATGGAGGCTGATCGCCGCATCATGCTGGTGGCCCAAAAAGCTGCCGCCAAGGATGAGCCCTCGGTGGCCGACATGTTCGATGTGGGCTGTGTCTCCACCATCTTGCAGATGCTCAAGCTGCCCGACGGCACCGTGAAGGTGCTGGTGGAAGGCCAGCAGCGTGCTCTGGTGGCTTCCATTGAAGATGCCGAGACGCATTTCATGGCCACCGTGACACCGGTGGAGGCGACTCCCGACGCCAATAAGCCCAGCGAAATCGAGGCCCTGCGTCGCGCAGTGATGCAGCAGTTTGACCAGTACGTCAAACTCAACAAGAAGATCCCGCCCGAGATCCTGACTTCCATCTCCAGCATTGACGATCCAGGTCGACTGGCAGACACCATTGCTGCACACCTGCCTCTCAAGCTCGAGAACAAGCAGGTGGTGCTGGATCTTTCGGATGTAAAGGCGCGCCTCGAAAACCTGTTCGAGCAGCTCGATCGCGAAGTGGACATCCTGAACGTCGACAAAAAGATCCGTGGCCGCGTGAAGCGCCAGATGGAGAAGAACCAGCGCGACTTCTATCTGAACGAGCAAGTCAAGGCCATCCAGAAGGAACTGGGTGAGGGCGACGAAGGCGCCGACATCGAGGAGATCGAGAAAAAGATCAAGCTCGCCAAGATGCCGGCCGAGGCACGCAAGAAGGCTGACGCCGAACTCAAGAAGCTCAAGCTGATGTCGCCCATGTCGGCCGAGGCGACAGTGGTGCGCAACTACATCGACGTGCTCACCGCGCTGCCTTGGAGCAAGAAGACCAAGATCAAGCACGACCTTGTGAATGCCGAGGGCGTCCTCAACGAAGACCATTACGGCCTCGACAAGGTCAAGGACCGCATCCTTGAATACCTCGCGGTACAGCAGCGCGTTGACAAGGTGAAAGCGCCCATCCTGTGCTTGGTGGGCCCTCCTGGCGTAGGCAAGACCTCGCTGGGGCAATCGATCGCCAAGGCCACTGGTCGCAAGTACGTGCGCATGGCCCTGGGCGGCATGCGCGACGAGGCCGAGATCCGCGGGCATCGCCGCACCTACATCGGTGCGCTGCCAGGCAAGGTGCTGCAGAGCCTGTCGAAGGTGGGCACGCGCAATCCGCTGTTCCTGCTGGACGAGATCGACAAGCTGGGTACTGACTTCCGGGGCGATCCGTCGAGCGCTCTGTTGGAGGTGCTGGACCCCGAGCAGAACCACACCTTTGGCGACCACTACGTCGAGGTGGACTTCGACCTGAGCGATGTGATGTTCGTCGCCACATCGAATTCGATGAACATTCCGCCGGCACTGCTCGACCGCATGGAAGTGATTCGCCTGTCGGGCTACACCGAAGACGAGAAAACCAGCATCGCCATGAAGTACTTGCTGCCCAAGCAGCTCAAGAACAATGGTGTGAAGGACGAAGAACTGCTCATCACCGAGCCTGCAGTGCGCGACATGGTGCGTTACTACACCCGTGAAGCGGGTGTGCGTTCGCTCGAGCGCGAGCTGTCCAAAATTTGCCGTAAGGTGGTCAAGGGCCTGCAGCTCAAGAAACTGGAGCCGCAGGTGGTGGTCACGGCTGACAACCTGCCGGACTTTTTGGGCGTGCGCAAGTACACCTATGGCCGTGCGGAGCTGCAAAACCAGGTGGGGCAGGTAGTAGGCCTGGCCTGGACCGAGGTGGGTGGAGATCTGTTGACCATCGAGGCGGCCATCATGCCGGGCAAGGGTGTGATTACGCGCACGGGTTCGCTGGGTGATGTGATGAAGGAGTCCGTGGAGGCTGCCCGTACGGTGGTACGCAGCCGCGCGCGCATGCTGGGTATCAAGGATGAAACGTTCGAAAAGCGCGACATCCACATTCACGTGCCAGACGGTGCTACCCCCAAGGACGGCCCCAGCGCGGGGGCTGCGATGACTACCGCGTTTGTTTCTGCGCTCACGGGTATCCCTGTGCGCGGCGATGTGGCCATGACAGGCGAGATCACGCTGCGTGGCGAGGTGACGGCCATTGGTGGCCTTAAGGAAAAGCTGCTGGCCGCATTGCGCGGTGGCATCAAGACCGTGCTGATCCCTGAAGAGAACGTGAAGGACCTCGCCGAAATTCCGGACAACGTGAAGAGCGGCCTGGAGATCGTGCCCGTGCGGTGGATCGACAAGGTGCTGGAAGTGGCGCTGGAGAGCAAGCCCGTGCCGCTGACGGATGAAGAGGTTGCAGTGGCTGCTGCGGTGCCTGTGTCGACGGACAAGGCAGCGGTGTCGTCCGCCACGGCCGATGGATTGAAACATTGACGCAATTTTTTTGGGAACTCCCAAAAAATGCGCTACAATTCATTCCATCGCAGCAAACGTTGTACAATGTAAGGCTTCGGTAAATGCGGGAATAGCTCAGTTGGTAGAGCGCAACCTTGCCAAGGTTGAGGTCGAGAGTTCGAGACTCTTTTCCCGCTCCAATTTCCACAAAAAGGGAAGCAGTTGCTTCCCTTTTTTGTCAGAGGAATGAGAGTTCCTGGCGCGGTAGCAAAGCGGTTATGCCCCGGATTGCAAATCCGGTTAGTCCGGTTCGACTCCGGACCGCGCCTCCAGATATGGTCTGCAGCAGTGAAGCGATCAAAGCCTCTGGGCCGAGACGCTCGCAGGGATCGTGTCGATGGATGGTAGTTGGATGTAAATTTTTTGGCTTGCAATCGAATACGGCCAAAAATAGTTATATAATTTGAGGCTTGCTGATAAGCACTAACGGAAGCGTTAGAGAAATCAGAAAATGCGGGAATAGCTCAGTTGGTAGAGCGCAACCTTGCCAAGGTTGAGGTCGAGAGTTCGAGACTCTTTTCCCGCTCCATATTTGAAAAGGGAAGCTTAGGCTTCCCTTTTTTCTTGGTGGTTCGGAGCGTGCTGTTGTCAAACAGCGGTCCCGACCAGAGATGCGACAGGGCATTGCGCGCACGCGCTGCCCGGGTTACGCTGCAACGCAGGTATGCGCTCAGCAGCCGGCGCCCCGATGGTGAAATTGGTAGACACTGCGGACTTAAAATCTGTTTTGTCAAGTCCTTCTTGCTTGCGCCAACGGGCCAGAAGGCCAATAGTGACAACGGTTTGCGAGCGTCCATGATGCAGCTTCATAGCTTGGCTTGACGGTCAGGAGCCAGCTAGGCGCCAGTAGATGGAGGTAGGTGTTTCCAGCGCATTGCACGCTACGCCCGAGTGGTGAAATCGGTAGACACAAGGGACTTGAACAATTTGAGCCTTCGGGGGGAAACGCCCGGAGTGAAGCCCGTCAAAATCGGCGAAAGCCCTGGATGCTTCTGCACCCGAGCCAACGCCGAGCCAAGCCCAAGCAACAGTTTGGGAAGGTGTAGAGAGCAGACGGCGGGCACCTACGGCCGCAAGGCTATGGTGAAGGCGTGCTCCAGACCACGAACAGCGCATGCGCGTTGGCGGCGAAAGTCGAAGTGGTAAGAAAATCCCTCGACCTTACGGTCATGCCGGTTCGATTCCGGCCTCGGGCACCAATCTAGAGCCGCCCCTGTTCACGCAGGGGCGGCTTTTCCGTTCTTGGGCTGCGTGCGCTTGAAGCCTCGATCCCCAGCCATGAATGCCTCCAGCATGTGCGGGATCAGCGTCGCGGCATCGACCGCTTCGCCATACGACTGCGCGTGCAGCGCGGCATAGCGGTCGAGGTCGGCTTTCAGGCTGGCCGGGCACGCGAATGTCAGCTTGACGCTCTCGGTCTTGGGCAGCGGCCCGAGCCGCAGCTTCTTGGTCGTGCTCATTGCGAAGCTCCCCGGTTGAAGAACAGCGGCTGATAGGGCCGCAGCACGAGATCCCGGTTAACGATGACTCGCACCGGCAAGCCGGGGCGCGCCGTCAACGTCGGCTGTATGTTCATGTTGCGCCGGGTGATCTCCTGGCCGACCTGGTTGATGCTGTCCTGGGCGCTGTCACGGCCGGCGATGACGATGCGGTTGCCGTTCTGGCGGTTATCAGGCGCGGCCAGCTCGGCGCCGACGCCCAGCAGCGTCGTCAGCACAGCGCCCGCGACGATGCGATTCCAATGCCAGTTCACATCGTCTTCCAGGCCGGCGTAACCGGCCGGGTCGGTGCCGACAAGGTTGTCGAGCGTGAGCGAGGACGTGTCGGGCAGGATGATCCGGTTCCACACTACCTGTACGCGGCTCTGCCCGTAGCTGACCTGGCTGTTGTAGCGCCCGAGGATGCGCGATCCCTGCGGGATCAGCAGGAACTTGCCTGTGGCCGTGTCAAAGACCGGCTCTGTCACCGTGGCGATCACGTCGCCCGGCAAGTCTGATTTGATGCCCGTGACCAAGGCGCCAGCGATCACCGTTCCGGCCATCAC
>NZ_QAIM01000595.1:15684-17855 GCF_003061035.1 Acidovorax sp. HMWF018 | reverse complement strand
GCCTCCTTCTGGTCTTGCCGGTTCTGCACGGCAGTCGGGTCGGCAGGCTGGGCCGCCGTCGAGGCCGGCCCGCCGGCGAGCGGATCGAAGGCCGCGAGCGTGCTTGCTGCGCCAGGCGCCACCGGCGCTGCCTGCGCCACCGTGGCTGCACGTTGGCCACCCGAGCGGAAGAACACCGACGAAGCCGCCGCTGCATCGGCCTCCTTGCGCAAGGCATCCTCGGGATCATGGCCCGGTGGCGCATATGCTGGCGTCACGGGCTGCTGCGAGTTGACGATGGCGGGGCCAAGATCGCCCGGCAGCGGCGGCCCCAATTCGGGTAACTTCGGCGGCAGCTTCGAGTAGTCCGCCGGCAGGCCATCCAGACCTTCGGACTTCGACACGCGCTCGACGTTGTAAAGCTCGGTCTGCTCACTGGCCGCGCGCCGCGGGGGCTGCAGCGACCAAATCGTGGCGCCGAGCACGGCGACCGATAGGCCGCCAACGAGGATGGCCAGCGTGCGCCGGTTCAGGCGTGTGACCGGGCGCGGCTGGGCGCGCAGCGCCACCGCCTCCGGTGCGACCTTGTCCGCCTGCGGCGTGGCGAGGTCGGGGGTGTCGTCCTGGCTCATGGTCAGTTCCTCCGCGCGACGCCGTCCGTGCGCTTGATCCGCACCACGTCGCCCTTGTCACCGCCCAGGCGCAGTTCGGCCGCGCCGAACAGCCGATCCACGATGTAGTACGGCGAGCGGAAGCGGTAATTGACCAGTTGCCCGTCGCCTTCCGGCCCGATCACGAACAGCGGCGGCAGCTCGCCTTGCGCGATGCCGGCGGGGAACTGGATATAGACCTTCTGCCCGTCGTCGAAGGCGCGCAGCGGCTTCCACGGCGGATTACTGCCGCTGACCGCGTAGCGGAAGCGCAGGTTCTCCAACGACAAGCCGGAATCCACCGGCGCGACTGCGCTGGCCGCCTGCGCCTGGCGCTGCAAGGCCAGCATCCGGTCGCGCGGATATTCCCAGGACGCCGACGCCATCCACGTCTTTTCCGTCGAGGCCAGCTCCAACAGGTACGTCCTGCGGCTGGTGGTGATGACAAGATTGGTCCTGAGGCCCGAGCGGATCGGCTTAACGAGCACGTTCACGCGCAACTCGGCACCGCGTCCGCTGGACGTGTCGCCCACGATCCAGCGCACGGTATCTCCGGCGGCGACCGTCACCAGCTCCTCGCCCGGCTGGAGCGAAACCACGGTCACGCGGCCCACGGCCGCATAGACCTGATACAGCGCGCCGTCGGTGAACGGCCACACCTGAATCGCGTTGACGTAGCCCTCGCGCGTAGGTGCGACGCGGGCCTCGGCATTGGCGCGCGAGACGCGCACCTTCTCGTCTGCCGGCTCCGGCATGGGCTTGGCGTCCTCGGCTTCGGGCAACGGCTTCAACTGCGCCGGCATCGGCAGCACCTCGGGCACGGCCACCACCTCCACCGGCGCAGGAGGTTCTGGCAGCGGCTGGGCAAGCACCGGCTCATCGAGCGAGATCACGGGCGGCGGCTTGCCCTGCGTGGCGCAGCCCGAAAACAAGGCGGTGGATGCAAGCAGGATCACTGGCAAAGCGGATTTACGGAGAAGATCATTCATGGCTTGGCTCCTTCGGAAGAATCCAGCTCGCGGCTCCACGACAGACCATTGACGTAGATGCCCAAGGGATTGCGGCGCAGGCGTTCTTCGGTGCGTGGTAGCTGGAGCACGATGGTCACCACGGCCGTCCACCGCTCCAGCCCGGCCGCGGCGCCGTTGACGTAGCGGCGTTCCGTCCAGCGCACGTTGAACGAGGTGTTGCTGGCTCGCACGACGCTGGTGATATGCACCGTCACCGACTCCTTGCCGATGCGTGCGAACGGATCGTTCACACGCGCGTAGTCGTTGAGCACCGCTGCGCCCTTGTCGGTCGTGTAGTCGTAGGCGTCCAGCCAGTTCTGGCGGACGACGATGGGGTCGATGGACAGCGAGCGCACCAGCGTCACAAAGCGCGCGATGTAGTACGCCTGCTGCGCATCAGTGGGCCGGTACGACGTGGCGGCCTCGCCCACGGCGCGGACCTGGCCCGCGTTGTCCACCTCCACGACGTAGGGCGTCACGATGGACTGCGCCGAGCGCCACACCAGGCCGCCAGCCATCAGCAGCGCGAGCG
>NZ_QAIM01000595.1:15431-15639 GCF_003061035.1 Acidovorax sp. HMWF018 | reverse complement strand
CTTCGCACTGCTGGCCGCCGACGTAGCGGCGCGCGCACCGCTACCGGCCAGCTTGGCGGCAGCCGGGGCCATGCGCGCACCAGCAGCCACGGCGCCACCCACGCCCGTCGCGGCGGCGCCGATGGCGACGGCCGTGCCGGCAGCGCCGACAGCAGCACCGGCCATTGCGCCAGCGCCGAGCTGCGGCGCACCGGAGACGAGGCCCGTG
>NZ_QAIM01000595.1:15002-15421 GCF_003061035.1 Acidovorax sp. HMWF018 | reverse complement strand
CGCACCTGCGGCTTCTTGAATCGCATGGTCAGTTCTCCTTATGAATCGCTTTATTCGTCGGAGCCGCGCAGGCTCGGCCCCTGGCCGGAGCCGCCGCCATCGCCACCGCGCAGCGTGTGGGCGGTGGTGGTCGCGGCGTGGGTGAGTTGCTGGCGGCGATGCAGGCGCTTGGCCCAAGCGGGCCGTTCCTGTGTCTGCGCCGTAGCGGCGCCGGATGCGGCCTCGCCTGCGGCACCCTGACCGAATGCCGCGCCCGCGCCACCATCGGCAGCAGCGCCATTCCAGCCAGCGTGGAAGGGAGCGGCCATGCGTTGCCCGGCAGCGGAAGCGCGGGATGCAGCGCCTCGCCCGGCCGCCCGCGCGCCGGTCTTGGCGACGTTGCCCAGGCCCGCCATCGCGCCCTTTGCGCCGCCGCCAGC
>NZ_QAIM01000595.1:14283-14992 GCF_003061035.1 Acidovorax sp. HMWF018 | reverse complement strand
GCGATGCCGGGGCCGAAGATCCCGAGCGCCAGCAAGGTGAGCGAGGCCAGCATGATGACCAGCGCGTGGTCGATGGACGGCTCGGCAGGATGGACTTGGAACTGAGCGAACAAGCCTGAGCCGATACCGACGATCACGGCCAGCACCAGCACCTTGACGCCGGAGGCCACCACGTTGCCCAAGACCTTCTCGGCGAGGAACGCGGTCTTGTTCCAGAGCGCGAACGGCACCAACACGAATCCGGCGAGCGTGGTCAGCTTGAACTCGATCAGCGTGATGAACAGTTGGATCGCCAGCACGAAGAAGCACAAGACCACGACCAGCCACGCGAGGAACATCACCACGATGGGGTCGAGGTTCACAAACACTTCGGGAAAGCCCGCCATCTCGCCGATCTGCTCCAGAATCGGCGCCCCGGCGTCGATGCCGGTTTTCGCCAGCCGGCCCGGCTGCAAGAAGTTCTCCATCGTGATGGCCGAGCCGGTGGCTGTGATGCCCAATCCCGCAAACGAGCGGAACACGATGCTGGCCAGCCAGTTGAAGTTATTGATGATGTAGGCGAAGGCACCGACGTAGAGCACCTTGCGCAGCAGCTTGGCGATCACGTCCTCGCCCTGGCCGGTGGCATGGCTCATGGCCCAATACAGGCCGGCGATCGTCATGTCGATGACGATCAGCGTGGCCGTGAGGAACGCCACTTCGCCCCGCA
>NZ_QAIM01000595.1:12046-14265 GCF_003061035.1 Acidovorax sp. HMWF018 | reverse complement strand
CATTCATGGCGTGTCCTTCGGTTCGGCGGGAACGGCCGGCGCCATGCCATCGGCCGGTTCCTCGAAGCTCGGCGGGATCGGCGGCAGGTCGGCCAGCGTCTGGTATTCATCCGGCCCAGCCTGGCCGGAGAAGAAGCGCCGCCGGAAGGCTTCGGCGGCGGCGCGGCAAGCGTCCTCGCCCGTGGCCTGCCGGTCGTCCGCGCATTGCGCGCGCAATGCCTTGAGCCGCAAGGGATCGGCGGCCAAGGCATCGGCAAGGTGGTCAGCCGGCTGTTCGCTGCAAGCGGCCAGCAGCGCAGCAAGTACCAGAACAGACGGGACGAGGACGCATCGCATAGCGGCCTCCCGTCAGTTGCCGTAGAAATCCACGCGCTGCGGCGTGTATGGCGTGCCATCGCCCAGGAAACGCCGCCGCACCTCGCGGGCGCGTTCCGTGGCCGCGGTCTGCCGTGCCAACTCCAGCGAGGCGGCCCGATCTTGCGTGATCTGGAGCCGCTGCGACTGGATCGACTGCTTGGCCTGCAAGGCCAGCAACTGGTTCATGGCCTGCATGGCTTGCAGCGCGCCTTCGGCCGACTGGCTCTTGCCCACGAGGTCGGCCAGCACGCTTTCGTCTTCGCCCAGGTTCTGCGACACCTGGGCCTGCATCCGCATGGTGGTCTGCAAGCCGTTGAGCGTGTTCCGCCAATGCTCCTGCGCATCGCGGTACATCTGGTCGCCGCTGACGGTGGCGGCGTACTGCTCGGGATACAGGCGCTGGAACTCCCGATCCAGATTCGTCACGTCGTAGGCCAGGCCGCGCGCCTGGTCGATCAGCCGCTGCGTGGTCGCCAGATTGGCGCGCAACTGGCCGACCACGCTGGACGGCAGGCTGGCGAGGTTGCGCGCCTGATTCATCAGCATCTGCGCTTCGTTCTGGAGCTGCTGGATCTGGTTATTGATCTGCTCCAGCGTGCGGATCGCGGTCAGCGTGTTCTGCACGAGGTTCGTGGGGTCGATCACAACCCATTGCGCGTGGGCGGTGGCAGTGCAAAGCATGGCCGAGATGGCGGCGGCGACAAGACGCTTTTTCATGGCAGGTTCTCCTGTGGGTGGTCGGTGGTACGGAAAGAACCCGGCGCGAGGCCGGGGAACGAGGCCAGCAGGTCGGCCGCCCAATCGAGGCCGCGATGGCGCAGCCAGGCGCCCGCGAAGCCGGGCACGCCGGCGTCCAGCAGCACGCGGTCTATGTCGCGCTGGTCTTGCGGCGTGGAAGCGCCCGCGAAGGCCAGCGCCGCCTGCCCCAGGTCGAGGTCGAACAGGCGATTGCCGAGGCGGGATTGGTAGTAGTAGTCGCGCTTGGGGCTCGCGGTGGCGACGATCTCGATCTGCCGGCTGTTCAGGCCGAAGCCTTCGTAGATCGTGCGAATCTGCGGTTCCGTCGCCTGCGGGTTGGGCAAGAAAATCCGACTCGCGCAGCTCTCGATGATCGCGGGCGCGATGCTCGAATCCTTGATGTCGGCGAGGCTCTGCGTGGCGAAGATGACGCTGACGTTCTTCTTGCGCAGCGTCTTGAGCCACTGGCGGATGCGTGCGGCAAACACCGGGTCGTCGAGGAACAGCCACGCTTCATCGAGGATCAGCAGCGTGGGCGCCCCGTCGAAGCGTTCATCGAAACGCGCAAAAAGGTAATGCAGCACGGCCATGACGGCGGCCTTGCTGTGCATCAGCTCCTCCATCTCGAAGCACTGCACGTCGGCCATGCCCAGCCGGTCGTGGTCGGCGTCCAGCAGCTTGCCGTGCGCGCCACCCAGCACATAGGGCGACAACGCCTGCCGAAGCGTGTTCGATTGCAGCAGCACGGAAAGCCCGGTCATCGTGCGCTGCTCCACCGGCGCACCGGCGAGACTTCCCAGCGCCGACCAGATGGCCGCGTTCTCGTCTGGGCCGACCGCCACGCCTTCGTGCAGCAAGCGGCCTTCGATCCATTCGGCGGCCCAGGTGCGGTAGCCCTCGCGGTCGATGCGTGCGAGCGGCTGGAAAGCGATTTCGCCATCCGTGCCGAGGTCGTAGTGCTCGCCGCCCAGCCCGAGGATCGTGGCTCGCATCGAGCGCCCCATGTCGAAGGCGAAGATGCGCGAGCCGCGGTAGCGGCGGAACTGCATCGCCAGCGTGGCAAGCAAGACCGACTTGCCCATGCCAGTCGGCCCCGCGACCAGCGTGTGGCCCACGTCGCCGAT
>NZ_QAIM01000595.1:9044-11978 GCF_003061035.1 Acidovorax sp. HMWF018 | reverse complement strand
GAACGGCGTGGCGCCATCGGTGCGCGTGACGATCAGCGGCGGGCCGTCGAGATGGTCGTTCTTCTCCGGCCCGGCCCATACCGCCGATACCGGCATCATGTGCGCCAGGTTCAGCGTCGAGACGATGGGCTGACGCACGTTGGCGTAGGCGTTGCCCGGAATGGACGACAGCCACGCATCCACGGCGTTGAGCGTTTCGGGAATGGTGACGAAGCCCCGGCCCTGGATGGCACGCTCCACCATGCGCAGCTTCTCGTCGGCTGCGCCGGCGTCCTCGTCCATGACGGTGACGGTCGCCGTCAGGTAGCCGAAGGCGACTTGATCGCTGCCCAGTTCCTGCAAGGCGGCATCCGCGTCCGCCGCCTTGTTGTTCGCGTCGGTATCGACCAGCGGGCTTTCCTGCTGGAAGATCGTTTCGCGCAACAGCGCGATGACGTTCTTGCGCTTGGCGAACCACTGGCGGCGCAAGCGCCCCAACCCCCGTTCCGCCTCGGATTTGTCGAGGCACAGAAAGCGCGTGCTCCAGCGATACCCAAACCCCAGGCGGTTGAGGTCGTCCAGAATCCCCGGCCAGGTCGAGGTCGGGAAACCTCGCACCGACACCACGCGCAGGTGCTGGTCGCCCAGCATGGGCGCCAGGCCGCCGACCAGCGCGGAATCGGTCAGCAGCGCGTCGATGTGGAACGGCACTTCGGGCACGCCCACGCGATAGCGCAGCGTCGAGATGGTCGCGTGCAGGTAGGTCAGCGTCTGCGCGTCATCGAGCCAGTCAATTTCCGGCATCACGCTGTCGAGCAGGTCGAAGACGCGATCCGTTTCCGCGACGAAGGCTTGCAGCCGCTCGCGCCAGTCCACGCCATTCGTCGGCGTGTTCTCGTAGAGCATCCTGGCTGCACGAGCGCGGGATTCTTCCGGCGGCAGGTAAAGCAGCGTCAGGTGATAGCCGCTCTCGAAGTGATTACCCGATTCCTCGAAGGCGGCCCGGCGTTCTTCCTCCACCACCCACGAAAGCGGCTCGGGAAACTCCGAGTGCGGATAGTCGGCCGCAGGCCGGCGCTCGGCTTCGATGAATAGCGCCCAGCCCGATCCCATGCGGCGCAGCGCATTGTTCAACCGCGCCGACGTGGCGACCAGCTCGCCTTGCGTCGCGCTGTCGAGGTCAGGCCCGCGAAACCGGGCCGTGCGCTGGAAACTGCCGTCCTTGTTCAAGACGAGGCCCGGCGCGACCAGCCCGGCCCAGGGCAGCCAGTCGGCAAGCAAGGCCGGGCGCTGGCGGTATTCGGCGAGATTCAGCATCGCGGCGTCCTCCCCTCACACGTCCAGCAGCGGGCGGTGCTTGATGTGCCGGGCGAAGACCTGCATGAACTGCGGATCGACGCGCGCACCCCACACCGCCAGCGAATGGCCGACGATCCAGAGCACCACGCCGGGAATCCACAGTTGCAGGCCCAAGCCGACAGCGGCGGCCAGCGTGCCGTTGGCGATCGCCACGGTGCGCGGCGCACCGCCAAGCAGAATCGGCTCGGTCAGTGAGCGATGCAGCGGCACCTCGAAGCCGTCCCTGAAGGTGTCCGGGGCACTCATACGACCGCCCCGCCGGAGAAGCTGAAGAACGACAGGAAGAAGCTGGAAGCCGCAAACGCGATGGACAGACCGAAGACGATCTGGATCAGCTTGCGGAATCCGCCGGACGTGTCGCCGAAGGCGAGCGCGAGGCCCGTGGCGATGATGATGATGACCGCGACGATTCGCGCCACCGGCCCCTGGATGGATTCGAGGATGGATTGCAGCGGGCCTTCCCACGGCATCGAGGAACCGGCGGCCTGCGCGGTTCCGGCTAGGAACAGCAGCAGCGCGGCCAGCAGCAGCCCTTGCCCCGCAGGGCGGGCCAGGCAGCGCAGCCGCGCGTGGCGCAAAGCCGGATTTGCAGAAAAACGGAAAGCAGGAATGGTCATCTGCGTCATGGCAGTTCTCCAAGTGAGTCAGGGGATGGGGAAGTCGCCGCAGCGGGTGCGGCATTGGGAAGCGGCGGCAGCTCGGGAAACGGCGTTTCCAGCGCGTCCGCCAGTTGGTAGCCCACGCCGTCGAAGCCGACGACGCGGGCGATGCTCTCGATGCGGCGTTTGCGCCCGCGCCCGGCGATGTGGATCGCCACGTTGACCGCCTCGGCGATCAGCGCACGGGGCGGGTTCACCGCCACTTCGAGAATCAGTTGCTCCAAGCGCAGCAGCGCGCCGAGTGCGGAGCCGGCATGGATCGTGGCGATGCCGCCGGGATGGCCGGTGCCCCACACCTTGATGAGATCCAGCGCCTCGGCGCCGCGCACTTCGCCAACGACGACGCGATCAGGCCGCAGGCGCATGGACGAGCGCACCAGCTCGGTCATGGACACCACGCCTGCGCGGGTGCGCAGAGGAACGTGGTCACGGGCCGCGCATTGCAGCTCCACCGTGTCTTCGAGCACCAGCACGCGGTCGCCGGTGGCGGCGATTTCGGCGAGCAAAGCATTGGCGAGCGTGGTCTTGCCGCTGCTGGTGGCGCCGGCGATCAGCACGTTCTGCCGCTCGCGCACGGCGCGAACGAGAAAGCCCGCTTGCGCGCTGGTCATCATTCCGTCGATGACGTACCGCTCCAGCGGAATTACGCCGATGGCACGCTTGCGCAGCGCGAAGGCCGGCCCCGGCGCTGCCGGCGGCAAGATGCCCTCGAAGCGTTCGCCGGTTTCGGGCAACTCGGCGGACAGCAGCGGCTGGCCGCGATGGACTTCTGCGCCGACGTGGGCCGCGACCAGGCGGATGATTCGCTCGCCGTCCGCCTCGGACAGTTCCACGCCCATCGGCGCGCGCCCACTAGAAAGCCGATCCACCCAAAGGGTGCGATCAGGATTCAGCATCACCTCCACCACGTCCGGGTCTTCGAGCGCGGCGGCGATCA
>NZ_QAIM01000595.1:6940-9034 GCF_003061035.1 Acidovorax sp. HMWF018 | reverse complement strand
GTCATGGACTGCGGAACGGCACTCATGACGCACGCTCCTGCGCTTGCGCGGCTGCCGCCGCGTCTTCCATCCGCATCGGGTCGGGATGCAGTTCCTCCACCACGTCGCGCACCAGGCTGCGGCCCCGCAGCAGGTGGCGGCCAAGCTGCTCGGTGAACTGCTCGAAGCGCGCTTTGCCCTGCGCGCGTGCCGCGTCTTGGTGCGCCTCGGGGACTGGTGTGCTGACCGTGAGGTAGTAGCGAATGAACAGCGCCAGCGTTTCGATGGCGATGTTCTGGTCGCGCTCCATGCGCTCGGCCTGGCGCGACAGGCGATCCAGCCGCTTGGCGATGGCCGCTTCGCGCTGGTCGGCGGCATCGGGCGACAGCCACGATGCGAGCGCCGCCGCGACGATGGACGACTTGGACACGCCTTTCTTGGCGGCAAGCTCATCGAGCCGCTTGGCGTGCTCGGGCTGGATAAAGAGGTTCAGGCGGTAGTGGCTCATAGCTCGATTCCGTCGTTGGGGTCGAGGGAAGCCAGCCGGGCCGTGCGCTGCATGGCTGGATCAAGCTGGCGAGGAAGGGGAAGCGGCAGGTCGTCGTCGTCATCGAGCAGCCCAAGGTCGGCCGCAGGCGCGGCCAGCACGGGGTCGTAGGCGACGGTTTCGGAGAGTTCGGGCTGACGGCATGGGCCGCCGTCGTCGGTGCTGTCCAAGTCGTCGGCGGATGCCGTGCCCGGTGCTGCCGGCATCAGCGGAATCGCCAGCCCGCTCCAGTCATCGGGCCGCGATGGCGGCGCGTCGGCGTACTGCCCGTCCGCCAGCGCGGGCGGCGGCAGCACGCGACGCTTGAAGTTGCTGTCCACGTAGTAGCGCAGCTTCTTCGCCTTGATCGGCGCCATGCTGGACACCATCACCACTGCCTCGTCGGGTGGAAGCTGCATGACTTCGCCCGGCGTCAGCAGCGGGCGGGCCGTCTCCTGGCGCGACACCATCAGGTGGCCCAGCCACGGCGCGAGCCGATGGCCCGCGTAGTTGCGCTGGGCACGCAGCTCGGTGGCCGTGCCCAGCGTCTCGGAGATCCGCTTGGCGGTGCGTTCGTCGTTCGTGGCGAACGTCACGCGCACATGGCAGTTGTCGAGAATCGAATGGTTCTGGCCGTAGGCTTTGTCGATCTGGTTGAGCGACTGCGCGATGAGGAAGCTGCGGATGCCGTATCCGGCCATGAAGGCCAGTGCCGTCTCGAAGAAGTCCAAGCGCCCCAGCGCCGGGAACTCGTCGAGCATCAGCAGCAGCTTGTGGCGGCGCTCGATGCCATCGGAGCCATCGAGCGATTCGGAGAGGCGCCGACCGATCTGGTTGAGGATCAGGCGAATGAGCGGCTTCGTCCGCGAAATGTCCGAAGGCGGCACCACCAGGTACAGCGACACAGGATGCGCTGCCGCGATCAGGTCTGCGATGCGCCAGTCGCAGCGCGAAGTGACTTCGGCCACCGTGGGATCGCGGTACAGGCCGAGGAACGACATGGCCGTGGACAGCACGCCCGAGCGTTCGTTGTCGCTCTTGTTGAGGACTTCACGCGCCGCCGACGCGACGACCGGATGCGCCCCATCGCCGAGGTGCGGCGTGGTCATCATCCGATGCAAGGTCAGCTCGAAGGGGCTGGCCGGGTCGCTAAGGAAGTTGGCGACGCCGCGCAGCGTCTTGTCCTTGCCCGCGTAGAGCACATGCAGGATGGCCCCGACCAGCAGTGCGTGGCTGGTCTTTTCCCAATGGTTTCGCTTCTCCAGCGCGCCTTCGGGATCAACCAGAATGTCCGCGATGTTCTGCACGTCGCGCACCTCATGCGCGCCGCGCCGTACCTCCAGCAGCGGGTTGTAGGCCGCCGACTTCGCATCGGTCGGGTTGAACAGCAGGCAATGTGAGAAGCGCGAGCGCCAGCCGGCGGTGATCTGCCAGTTCTCGCCCTTGATGTCGTGGATGACGGCGGATGCGGGCCAGGACAGCAAGGTGGGCACCACCAGGCCCACGCCCTTGCCGGAGCGCGTGGGCGCGAAGGTCAGGACATGTTCCGGGCCTTCATGCCGCAGGTACTGGCGGTCATGCTGGCCCAG
>NZ_QAIM01000595.1:0-6930 GCF_003061035.1 Acidovorax sp. HMWF018 | reverse complement strand
CCGCCAGCAGGCCGCTGCCGCCCGCGATGGCGCCGCCGGTATCGAACACGCGCGGCGCGTAGGCATCGAAAACGAACCACCACTCAAACAGCTTCCACGGGTGGTAGATCGGTGTGCCGAGAAGGTCAAACCAGGGCGAGCCAAGGCGTAGTTGATAGCCAAGAGCCGCTGCTGTCCATTGTGTGGCGCCCCACACGCCGGCGATCACGATGCCGAATACCACGGCGATCTGACCGAACAGCACGTTCGTCCCTTGCATGACCTGGCCTCCGATTTCTCCTGCGCTGATTCCTCATGGGGAAGGCGGCACAAGAACGTGCCGCAGGCGTCAGGATGGGTGTCGGGTCAGTGCCGGTCAAAGACTGCTTCGAGCAGAAAGGTCGAGCAAAAAGACAGAATTAGTGCAGGGGCGAACCAATGAAAAACACCGCAAGCGATAACGCATTGCGGCGTGTCGAGCAGAAATATTGAGGCGATGCTGCGAACCGCCAACGATCAGAACTTGGCTGATTCCTTCGGTGGTGTGTACGGCGTTTCACCGTCGCCATAGAACCGCTTGCGCGTGGCTTCGGCTACCCGATTGCACAGCACGTCGCCCAGCTTGGGGCGATCCGTCTTGCATTGTTGGCGCAGCTCTTTGAGCCGTTCGGGGTTGGCCGCCAGTTCTTCCACCGTCGGGATATTCGCCTCCGGAACGTTGGTCGTTTGTGGCGTCTCGGAATTGCCGCAGGCAGTCAGCGCGGCCACCAGCAGGAACTGGATGAGCTTCTTCATGGCGTGGATTCCTCCAAGGGATCGGAATGATGGCCCGGCTTGGGCCTTGGGGGTTCCGGAGATTCAATGGCCTGCACGCGCTCAATGAACCGGGCCAGAACATCGGACGGCTCGCCTTCGGGGAACAGTAGGTAAGTTGTCAGCGGCGGCACGCGCAATGCCAGCGGTCGGGCCACCACACCTGCGTCAGGGTTAGCGGCAATGCGCGCGGCACCCGTAAACCCAAGCGCCAGGCCAGCCGACACCAGCACCATCATCAGATCGCACGTAGCAACCCGTTCTGCGACCAACGGCTCCGTGCCGGCCCGGCGTAGCACACGATCTACGAATCTGGCATGGCCTTCGCAAACTTGTGGATCGCATAGAACCAGCGGATAGCGCAGCAACTCCTCCAAAGGAATGCGCTTGTACGCAAGCAGCGGATGCCGGGCTGGCACCGTTACTATGAGCGCGTCTCGCCATACAGGTATGGCGGCGATGCTGTCACCTACTTCATCAGACTGCGCAAACCCCACGTCGTACAGATCGTCGTGCAGACCTTTGATCTGCTGTGATAGCGGTACCTCGAAGAATCGGAGTTCAAGTTCAGGCTCTTCTTGTCGGCATAGCGCCAGCAGAGCCGGTAGGCGCGACGGTGTGATGCCGTCCGACAATGCCACTCGCAATTGCCCATGGAAACCATTGGCCGCCGCTTTCACGCTATCGCGGGCTTGCTCCAAGACAGTGAACACGCGACGCACGTGTTCCAAGAACAGTCGGCCAGCGAGCGTCAATCGAGTGCTGCGAGTGGTGCGAGCAAATAACACCGCCCCGAGTTCCACCTCCAACTCCTTGATAGCGCGCGACAGAGGCGACTGCTCAATGTGCAGCCTCTCCGCTGCTCGTGCGAAGTGGAGTTCTTCAGCAACGGCCAAGAAGCAACGCAGATGACGAAGCTCCATATAGTGCCCTCTCAAAATGCATCTTCATCGCAGAGCCTCCATGCTCAATCTCGTCACAACGATCTGTGTGGACGACGATTGGCGTCCCGTACAGATGTAGATCGGATGAAAATCGGAGCGATCATGACGCCCCGCCACGATTGCATTTCCCGAATCGTTGAGAGCCTGGCCTTACGTGTGCAACGATGGCCGCAGACACACTCCGTCGATACTCGAGGAGGAGCCTTTTAGTTGGTTAAATCGGCAATTGACAAGAGCAAGGTGGTGAGTTGCTCTGGCATGGTGATGTGGGGGTTGTGCGAAGCAGGCAGCTCATAATATTTCCACCCTTCTCGGGCTTGAGCGCGGGACGCCGAAAGACCAAAGGTGTCATACAGACCAGTCTTCGTACAGTAAATATACGCAGAAGGGATGTTTGAAGCTTCTCCCGCTAGACATAGAGGAGATGTGAACGTAGCAAGGGGTTGCGGTCCGCGCCTCCCTTGGGCGAGCTTTTGATCATGGTCAGGGGTGTCCGGCGGAAGTGGGCTTGGGGGGACCAGCCAACCGAATCCATTGTTCTTGACGTCTTCCAGGATGGCGGCTCGCTGAGCCTTTGGCATGAGATCCAATGCGCACTCATCGGACTCCGGTAGTAGTGCGTCGATGTATATCAACTGTTGAATCCGATCGGGGATTCTGTCGGCCACACCAGTCACGACCATTCCCCCATAGCTGTGCCCGACCAAGATGACATGGTTGAGGTTCTCCGACTCGATAGCACGGACGACATCATCGACGTGCATATGCAGGTCGATACGAGGTCCAAGCAAGTGCGAGCGTTCACCCAGCCCCGTACAGGTTGGCGTCAGGAGTCGGTGATGCGCTGCCAAAAAGAGAGAGTGCATTCGCCACCACGCCCAACCTGCTGACCAGGCCCCATGGACCATCACAAAGGTGTTCATGGGGCGAGACTCAGTATCGATATGCCAAGAAGCCGCCGTCCAGCAGTATCTCGGCGCCAGTCACGTACCCAGCCTCTTCTGATGCAAGAAACAAGATTGCGTTCGCGGCGTCTTCTCGCTTACCGGTGCCGCCCAGTGGAACGGTTTCAAAGAACTTTTCCCGCATTTTGGGATCAGCGGACACCACTGAGGTTCGCATGGGGGGCAGAAGACCGGGAACGATGGCGTTTACCCGGATCCCTGATCTTGCGTACTCGCCTGCAGCAGAGCGCGTCATGGCCAACACCCCGGCTTTCACGGCGCAATAGCCCATGTGGAGACCGGGCATGCCTGCATACGCTGCGATGGAGGAAATCGTGATGATTGATCCCCCACCTGCACGAGTGATGGCGCGGGCGCCATGGCGGATGGCTAGGAAGGTGCCGCGGATATGGATTGACGTCAGTCGGTCGAGATAGTCGACCTTTTCATGATCAGGAACCATACCGCTTATGCCGGCATTGCTTACAACGATATGAATGGCTTCGAAGGATTGCTCCCCCTTCTGAAGGGCTTCCTTCCAGTTTTCCTCTTCAGTGACGTCTAGCTTGACGAAGCATGCTTCGCCACCCCCCTCGGTAATCGACTGTGCGACTGCTTGGCCTTCTTGCTCTAGTAGGTCAGCGATGACCACGCGCGCGCCCTCGCGCGCAAACATCCTTGCTGTGGCTTCACCAATGCCGCTCGCGGCGCCTGTCACGAAAGCAGTTTTTCCAGTGAATCTCATACACGTCTCCTTGCAATATGAAAAGGGCAGAGGGGGTTCAGAGTCTCGGCCGTCTAGCATCTTACACATATCTCGGTAATATTCAAGATGTCAGCAAGATTCCGTTGTCGGCTGGCTAAGAAGCTTGACGCGAGTCGAGGCTGACTCTCGCTTGCCGCCGCTTACGTCATTCGGGCTCTAGGGAATGTCTGCAAAACTCAGGCGCTGGCCGCGTAGCGTGAACGGCAGCGCCCTGCGATGATCTGCGGCATGAAGCAACTCGGACTGGGCCTGAACCTGTCGACTAAGAAGACGCGCAAGCGGGAGTTCTGGGAGGAGATGGAGCGCGTGGTTCCGTGGTCGGCGCTGGTGCAGATCGTGAAGCCGTACTACCTGAAGGCGAAGACGGGCCGGCCGCCGTTTGCCATCGAGACGATGCTGCGGGTTCATTACCTCCAGCAGTGGTTCGCGCTGAGCGACCCGGCGATGGAAGAGGCGCTGCACGACATGCCCGTGTTTCGCGAGTTCGCCAAGCCAGGCGACGTGGCGCGGTTGCCGGACGAGACGACGATCCTGAGGTTCCGCCACCTGCTGGAGAAGCACGACCTGGCGACCGACATGCTGCGAGTGGTCAACGACATCCTGCAGGCCAAGGGCCTGTTGATGAAGAAGTGCAAGGTGGTCGACGCCACGCTGATCGCAGCGCCGAGTTCGACGAAGAACGCGTCGATGCAGAGTCGGGACTGGTGCACAGCGTCGTGGGCTGGTCGGCCAACGTGAACGACGTGACGCAGGCAGGCAGCTTGCTGCACGGCGTTGAGGAGGTCGCCTTCGGCGACGCCGGCTACCGCGGCGTTCACAAGCGCGGCGAGGCTCAGGGGCTGCAGTGGCACGTGGCGATGCGCGCCGGCGACCGCCGCAAGCTGAACCCATTCCTGCAGCCCGACTTCCTGGCAGAGCAGGCGGAGAAGCTGACGGCGAGCATCCGAGCCCAGGTCGAGCACCCGTTCCGTGTATTAAAGCGGCAGTTCGGCTACACGAAGGTGCGGTACCGCGGCCTGGCGAAGAACACAGTTCAGATCGTCACGCTGTTCGCGCTGTCGAACCTGTGGATGGCTCGGCGCAGCTTGATGGGGCGCGCAGGGATGAGTGCGTCCGCAGCCTTATGCGGGGCGGCCTCGAAGGGCACCGAAACCATCATGTAGCGCCGCGTACGGGCAGTGATTTGAAGCAACCATGCGTAGCGTGGCGTAGTCAAGATGCTTCCGAATCGGCGCTGCGAATCACGTTGCGCAGACCTTTCCTCGCGTAGGTGATGCAGAGGTCGCGGACAACGGACCAGATACAGTGGACCCAGAGCAAGGGCACTGCGAAGCGGCCGAGGACCATGTGCTGTCCAAGTTCAGCTAGCATGTCAACAGGACACAACTTGTTTTTTGCCCCATCGCGCTGACGAAGGGCTCGTTTTATACCGGCAAAGGCATTGCATGAAGAAGTCGCTCGCTGTTTCCTCTAGGAGACAAAAATCCAACTCCAACCGAACTGAAGCGCCGACTCTGGCCGAGCAGGCTTATAAGAGGCTTGAGGAGATGATCATTACTCTGCAGCTAGCACCAGGCGTGGTGCTTTCTGAGTATGGTTTGTCGGAACTGCTGGAAATTGGTAGAACACCAATCAGAGAGGCGCTCCAGCGTCTCGCCGGAGAGGGACTGGTTGTGGTCCTCCCCAAGCGAGGGGTTCTTGTTTCCGAAACCAATATTCGCACCCAACTCCGATTGCTGGAGTTGCGAAGGGAAGTGCAACGTCTTCTCGCACAACTCGCAGCAGAGCGGGCAACAGAGGAGGAGAGGGCGCATTTTGCCCAGATCGGCGCTTCTCTGCTTCATGCAGCTAGCGCGCGCGACGAAGGGCTTTTTGCTCAGCTAGATCGAGAACTCGATGAGTGCATGTGGAAAGCGGCTCGCAATGAGTTCATAACCAAGACGATGGCGCTCATGCGCGGTTTATCGCGCAGGTTCTGGTTCGAGCACTATCGCAGGGTTGGAGATCTTCCGCTGGCGGCCACATTGCATTCAAAAATGGCCGAGGCGATAGCCAGGGGTCACTCTAAGGATGCCGCTGCGGCCTCCGATCGTCTTGTTGACTACATCGAGAGCTTTGCGCGAGAGACCATCACCAATTAGAACTTGGGTACCTTGGTGCTGCGAATTGGCCCCGGCGCGCGGAGATTAAGTCAGGCAGTTTGACCCTGCCTCGATTTCGCGTACAGCAAGAAGTTGGAAACTTCAAAGGTTCGATCACGCGACCTCGGCCGCCTTCCTGTAACCCGTCTCGTCACGCCGATCACGGGCCAGCAACGCCCAGACGATTCGAGCGTTCTTGCTGGCGAGTGCCACCGCCGCCACGTTCTTGTTGCGCCGCTGGACCACAAAGGTGGCCCCGGAAATCTGAACACGGCGATGAGTGAAAACTCTGCCCTGTGAGCGGTCCGCGAAGAGCGGGCTGACATGGAGCGAGAGCATGAGCAGAAGACCACGCCGGAACTTCTCACCGGCGTTCAAGGCCAAGGTGGCGCTGGAGGTCAACCGTTCGCCGGCAGCCGCATGCCGCGCCACATGCTCAAGGCACGAGGCTTCGAGGTCGGGCGCAAGCACGTGGCGCCCCTCATGCGGCGCATGGGCATCAAGGCGCTGTACAGCAAGCCCAACACGAGCCGCAGCATGTGTGATCTACCCGTACCTGTTGCGCGGCCTGGCGATCGAGCGTGCGAACCAGGTCTGGGCGATGGACCTGACCTGCATCCCGATGGCACGCGGCTTCGTGTACCTGGCCGCGATCATTGACTGACATAGCCGCAAGGTCCCGGCCAGGGACGTGTCGATGTCGATGGAAGCGGACTTCTGCGTGCGCGTGCTCGACCATGCGATCGCGCGTCACGTCAAGCCGGAGATCTTCGATACCGACCAGGGTTCGCAGTTCACCAGCATGGTGTTCACCGAGCGGCTCAAGGGCGAGGGCATCGCCATCAGCATGGGCGGTCACACGAGATGCCCACCGCGTCGGTCGTGCGTTCGCGCAAGCGACGCCCGCCCGCCACCGTGGACATCTCTGCACTGCGGTCAACCCCGGCAGCGTTCCACTTGTCGTCGCCCGACTCGTGTTCAGACCGATGGGGCCACCTCTCGGCCGCACATCCTCTTAGTACCTCATTTCAAGGGAAAACCCTCTATGAGATACTTTTGCCGCTCATGTAATATACTTGTGTCATGCAAGTTGGCATATGACTGCGAAACTGCATGACATCGATTGGTCCTCATCTATCTGTGTCATGCAAAGGAGACAAAATGAAGTTAAGTCGGCGGACTTTTACCCAAGCAACCCTGGGTGCGGCGGCGATATCTGTGGGTGGGCCTCTGTTTGCGCAGGACCGACCTCTGCGTCTTGGCCTGTTGGCGCCGCGATCAGGGGTGGCTGCCTTCATGGGGGAGGACAGCATTCGAGCCGTTCGGTGGGGGGTGGACCGAAT
>NZ_QAIM01000086.1:0-2145 GCF_003061035.1 Acidovorax sp. HMWF018 | reverse complement strand
GGGCCCATGGGGTGTCTCCTGGCGCGGTCGCCGTGTCGTTCATCGGGGTGATGGCGACTGTAGGGAGACGCAGGCCCGCCGTGCAGCGGGTTCAGGTCATGGGGGTATCACGGATCGTGATGGCTGCGGGGTGGCCGCTCAGGCGCTGGTGTCCTGCCCGCCGATCCATGTCGTGCCAAACCACTGGCCGCTCGTTACCAATTCGCGCACGCAATCCGTCAGCACCACGCGTGCGGCCAGCGCGGCGGGCGAGAGTTCTTCGTCGGGCAGGCTGCACAGCAGGTTGACGCGGCGCGCGGGCGCGTCGGTGAGGCGCGCGCACTGAAAGCGCTCGGCCGCATCCGGGTAGCGGCCCATGGCGGCCCAGGGCTGCACGGTGGAGCCCAGGCCCGCATCCACGGCGGCCATCACCATGGCAAGCGAGTCCACCTCCAGCACCACGTGGGGTGCCACGCGGTCGCGGGCAAAGGCGGTGTCCAGCGTGCTACGCAGGCCGTGTGGGCCGGTGGGCAGGATCAGCGGCTCTTGCACCAGCTCGGCGACGGTGATGGTTTCCGGCAGCTGCCGGCCACAGGGGTTGCCGGGACCGCTGCGGGCACAGATGAGGAACAGGTCTTCCTCCAGCAGCGGCGCCATGTCCCAGCGGCGCGCGCCCGTGGCCTGTTGCGCCTGGTGCAGGCGGGTGTCGAACAGCACGGCCAGGTCCAGCTCGCGCGCATGCAGCATGGCCGTGAGGTGTCCCGACATGCTCTCCACCATGTGCAGCCGCACGTCGGGGTAGCGTGTGCGCATGGCCTGCATCAGCGGCAGGCCCAGCACTCCCGATGTGGTGGGCGCCAGCCCCACGGTGACGGTGCCCGACAGCCGCGCCTGCTGCGCCGCGCGCACGGCCTGGTCCGCATGGCGCAGGGTGAGCTGCGCCTCGCGAAAGAACGCCAGCCCTGCCTCGGTGGGGGTCACGCCGCGCGGCGTGCGCTGCAGCAGGCGCGTGGACAGCTCGCTCTCCAGCCGCGTGATTTGCTGGCTGAGTGCGGACTGCACCACGTCCAGGTCCAGCGCGGCGCGGCTCATGGAGCCTTGCTCCACCACACGTACGAAATAGCGCAGTTGTCTCAGTTCCATAGCGCCCTTTTTGCCATGCGGAACTGTACCCCGGAGCGTCCGTTGCCCCTCCCGGGGGCGCGAATACACCGGTGCTGCCGCGCCGCCCTGACTCGTTGGCGACTGCGTGCTGAGCGCGCAACGCGCCACTTGCAGCAGGCTGACGCCGTTGCTCCGGGTAAACGCGCAGTCCGAGCCTCGGTGACCCGTCAATTCCCTATGGAGGCTGGGGACTTGAAATTAATTACACCGCCAGTGGACCGCATTTCAAGAGAGACACAGGCGCTTTCCCGAAGAATCCGCTGGCGAACCTGGCACTGGCGACTGCTGCGCCAGCATTTTTTCACTTCAACCCTTTCCGAACGGAGACAGGCCATGATCTGGCAACAAATCTACAACCCGGCGGGCAATATGGTTGCGTCCACCGCGCTGGCCGCGATCCCGGTGATCATCATGCTGGCCGCCCTGGGGTTCTTTCACATCAAGGCCCACATCGCTGCCGGCATGGGGCTCATCGCAGCGCTGGTGGTGGCCATATTCGCTTACGGCATGCCCGCCGAGATGGCGGGTCGCGCTGCCTTGTATGGCGGTTTTGTGGGGCTGCTGCCAATCGGCTGGATCGTGCTGAACATCATTTTCCTGCACCAGCTGACTGAGCAGAACGGTAGCTTCAAGGTGCTGCAGGACTCGCTGTCCAACATCACGGAAGACCGCCGCATCCAGCTGCTGCTGATCGCATTTTGCTTTGGCGCATTCTTTGAAGGGGCCGCCGGTTTTGGCACGCCCGTGGCAGTCACTGCCGCGATCCTGATCGGACTGGGGTTCTCGCCACTCGCTGCCTCGGGGCTGTCGTTGATCGCCAATACCGCCCCCGTTGCGTTTGGTGCACTGGGCACGCCAGTGATCACGCTGGCCAAGGTGCACGGCTACGACCTGATGGAGGTGACGGCCATGATCGGCCGCCAGCTGCCTTTCTTCTCGGTGCTGGTGCCGTTCTGGCTGATCTGGGCGTTTGCCGGGCGCAAGGCGATGTGGGAAATTTGG
>NZ_QAIM01000594.1:0-2526 GCF_003061035.1 Acidovorax sp. HMWF018 | reverse complement strand
CGGCATTGCTGCCATGGCGCTGGCGCTGGGGGTGGCGATTGACTCCAACGTGCTGATCAACGAGCGCATCCGCGAAGAGCTGCGCGAGGGTGTGTCGCCCCAGGCGGCCATCCACGCGGGGTATGAGCGTGCCTGGGCCACCATCCTGGACTCGAACGTGACCACCTTGATCGCGGGCCTGGCGCTGCTGGCGTTTGGCTCCGGCCCGGTGCGTGGCTTTGCTGTGGTGCACTGCATCGGCATCCTGACCAGCATGTTCTCGGCCGTGTTCTTCTCGCGTGGCTTGGTGAACCTGTGGTACGGCCGCAAGAAGAAGCTCAAGAGCGTGGCCATCGGTCAGGTGTGGAAGCCTGAGTCCGATAGTGCTGTGGCCAAGACGAACTAAAGGAGGAAGACCATGGAATTCTTCCGTATCCGCAAAGACATCCCTTTCATGAAGCACGCGTTGGTCTTCAACGCGATCTCCTTCATCACTTTCGCTCTGGCGGTGTTCTTCCTGCTTACGCGTGGGCTGCACCTGTCGGTGGAGTTCACGGGCGGCACTGTGATGGAAGTGGCCTATAGCCAGCCCGCCGAACTGGCCAAGGTCCGCGACACCGTGGCCGCACTGGGCTACCCCGACGTGCAGGTGCAGAATTTCGGCACCTCGCGTGACGTGATGATCCGCCTGCCCGTGCAAAAGGGCGTGACGTCCGCACAGCAGAGCGAGCAGGTGCTGGGCGCCTTGAAGGCTGCAGACCCCGCAGTGACCTTGCGTCGCACCGAATTTGTAGGCCCGCAGGTGGGCGAGGAACTGGTGCACGGCGGCCTGATGGCGCTGGCCATGGTGGTCGTGGGCATCGTGATCTACCTGGCCTTCCGCTTTGAGTGGAAATTCGGCGTCGCTGCAATCATTGCCAACCTGCACGACGTGGTGATCATCCTGGGCTTCTTTGCGTTCTTCCAGTGGGAGTTCTCGCTGTCGGTGCTCGCTGGCGTGCTCGCCGTGCTGGGTTACTCGGTGAATGAATCGGTCGTGATCTTCGACCGGATCCGCGAGGCCTTCCGCAAGTACCGCAAGATGACCACGCACGAGGTGATCGACCACGCCATCACCAGCACGATGAGTCGAACCATCATCACCCACGCCTCCACCGAGGCGATGGTGCTGTCGATGTTCTTCTTTGGCGGCCCGAGCTTGCACTACTTTGCATTGGCGCTGACCATCGGTATCCTGTTCGGTATCTATTCCTCGGTGTTCGTGGCGGCGGCTATTGCCATGTGGCTGGGCGTCAAGCGCGAGGACCTCGTCAAGCCCGCCAAAAAGGAGGGGGATCCCAACGATCCCCATGCTGGAGCTACCGTCTGACCCGCTAATATCTGTTCATGCACACCACGCCCCCTTCTGTTCCGCAACGCCGCCTGGCCCGCCAGGCGCGCCAGCGGTTTGTAGAGGGGATCTGTGGAGGGTTGGTGGACCTGGACAAGACCGTCCAGGACTTCCTCACCGCGTTGATGAACCAGACGGGCACAGCCCGTGAGATGCAGTCGCGCCGGGATGCGTGGCTGCAGTACCAGCAAAAACATTCCGCATGGACGGAGCGCGCCGGCAAGGCCTGGCAAGAGGCGCTGGCTCCCCACGTCAGCTCTACACGTGGCCAGCTGGCGGCTGGTGGTGGTGGGCTCAGTCAGTTCGAGCTGCTCAGCGACGATGTGGTCGAGAACAAGATCCTCGCCTCGCGCATGGCGTTGACGGTGAACGAGCAGGTCAGCCATAAGTTCGACACCTTGCGCCAGCGCACCCAGTCGCTGGAAGGGCAGGAGCTGGACAGTAGCGACATCCTGCGACCCGACACCGTATGCCTGTTGCTGGTGGAACAATGGGTGGAGGCAGGGCTACCCCGCACGGACCTGCAAACCGTGGTGGACCCCCTGCAGCGCGAGCTGGCCAACCTGCTTCAGAAGCACTACCAGGCGGTCAACGTGTTCTACGTAGAGCAGGGCATCACGCCGCAGGTCGATCTCAAATCCAAGGTGCGCCGCACGCAGGGGGGCACCGCCACGGGCAGTGGCGGGGGCGATTCGGGTTCTGGAGGCCTGGCTTCGCAGGCCCTGGCGCAGACCCGCCAGGCCATGATGGCCGCGCGCGGAGGAGTGCAGCAGCCTCCCGGCATGCCCGCTGGGGCTCGGCCGATGGGGCCACCGGGCACACAGATGCCGCCCCCCGGACATGGCGGCTACCCCCGGCCACAACACGGAATGCCCACGGCCTTTGCCACGGGCATGACGCCGCTGGCCCGGGCACGCCAGCGTGCGCAGGGTGTGATGGGGCAGTTGCGGCGGCTGCTCACGCAGCCCGCCACCGGCTTTGACATGGTGAATGCGCCCCCCGCTTCGGCCGCGCTGGCCCATGCACTCACGGCGCACCGCGTGCATGCGGACACCTACTACAGCGGCGTGGCCACGCTGATGGAGGACTACAGCCCTGCAGCGGTGGTCCAGTTGGTGGGCGCCGTGCGGGAGCGCTCCACCGAACTCAAGAAGAAA
>NZ_QAIM01000593.1:965-1567 GCF_003061035.1 Acidovorax sp. HMWF018 | reverse complement strand
GCCGTGCTGGCTGCGGCGCTGGCCGCATTGGCCGCCCGTGCTTCGGCCGGGGTCTTGGCAATGTCGCTCAGGTTGATGCGGCCGGCCTCGTTGATGGTGACCCGGGCAAAGAAGTCCATCAGGCTGGTCTCCTTGACCTCCACGCGCGGCGCGGTGCCGGGGGCGGTGGCCACGGCCAGGCCGCGCAGGTTCAGGCTTTTCCAGGCCAGCAGTTCCTCACCCACCTGGGCCTCGGTCTTGGGGGTGAAGGCGGCGGTGCTGTTGGCCTGCAGGTCTTCCACCACGGCATCACCGCTCAGACGCAGGCTGACTCCTTTGTCGGTCTGCGCCAGGGCCACCTGGCCCCGGTAGCCCACGTCGGCGCGCAGCAGTTCTACCGACAGCTGGCTGGCCAGGTAGCCGTCCAGTGCGTGCAGCGGCAGGCGGGTGGCGTCGAGCTTGCCCTGGGTGGTCAGCGGCTGCAGGGCCAGCGTGCCCTGGTAGTCGAGCTTGCCCGGCGCGGCCTTGCTGCCCTTGCCCGGTGCGGCGGCGCGGGCGGTGAGCGTGAAGGCTTCGGGCTTGCTGCCGTCGCTGGCCAGGTTGCGGGCGGTGATGCCCAGGGC
>NZ_QAIM01000593.1:0-929 GCF_003061035.1 Acidovorax sp. HMWF018 | reverse complement strand
CGAGAAATCGGCCACGCGCAGCTTCCAGGGTGTGCTGGTGCTGGCGGGTGCTGCGTCGGCCGTTGCCGCCGGGGCCGTGGTGCTGCCGGGCGCTGCCTTCAGCCAGCGCTCGAACATCCAGCGCCCGTCGGCGCCCCGTTCCACCGCCAGTTGCGGCTGGCTGATGGCCAGGCGCTCCAGCGTGGCAGTGCGCGCATCCAGGGGCACCTCGGCGCCCGCAATGTCGAGCTTGCCCAGGCTGGCCAAGGTGGTCTTGCCCTGCTTGACGGCCAGTTGCTCCAGCGCCAGGGGGCCTGCCTTGAGGGTGACGCCGGTGGCGCCCGCCTGCGCGGCCTGTGGCGTGGGCGCTTGCCATGCCACACCCACATCGCCGCTGAGCTGGCCGGTCACCGTGGGCTCCAGCGTCTGGGCCAGGTAGGGTGCGGCCAGTTGCAGGGCCAGGGCGTTCAGGGTGGCGTTGACCTGGGCCTTCTGGTCCGTGGCTTCGCCGGTGAAGCTGAGCGTGCTGCCTTGCAGGTTGAGCCCGCCTTTGAAGCTGAAGGGCTTGGCGTTGTCCTTGGCAAAGGGCAGGGCGACATCGGCCGCATCCAGCGTGATGTCGGTGGCCTGCAGGGCGGCAGCGGGGCGCGTGGTGGCGTCGGCCCAGCGCAGGGTGCCCCCACGCACGGCGGCGGTGGCGACGTCCACCGCCCAGGCGGGGGCGGCTGCCTTGGCCTTGGCTTTGCCTGTGGAGGCGGGGGACGCTGGGGCGGATGCTGCGCTGGCCGGTGGCGAAGCGGCAGTGTCAACTGAGGCGGATGCCGCAGGTGTGGCGGGCTTGCCCTTGGCGGGCGTGGAATGCTGCGCTGGCGGGGTGGGCGTTGCCAGTTGCGCCAGGTTGATCTGACCGCTGGCGTCGCGGGTGGCGGTCACCACGGGCGCCGTCAGCT
>NZ_QAIM01000592.1:13493-18784 GCF_003061035.1 Acidovorax sp. HMWF018 | reverse complement strand
GCCCAAATGGGCGGCGCAAGAGGCCACAAAATCCAAAAAATGGCGTCTTCCGCGTTCGCGCGGGAAATTTCGAGGGCTTGTTCAGCGTAGCCCTAATGATGTCATCACACCGCTGTTCCAGGCCGCAATGGAAGCCACCCAGGAGGCCATTTACAACGCGATGCTTAAAGCACAAACCATGACAGGCAGCGGGGGGCGCACGCTACAAGCCTTGCCACTCGACAAAGTCAAAGAAGTTCTTCAACAACACGGCATCAAGCCGAAGCGTTAAAAAATTACGAACCGTTTGCTGAGCCACGTACCCCTTCTGAACCCTCTGCACATGTTCTACAAGGTTTGCGAGCGGACGGTTAGTTAGAGCCCTGACAATCCAGCCGCGAGCGGAGTAGTTTGGGCCAGAGAAACACCACCTCACGCGCAAGTGGTTGTTCCCTAGATGCGATCTGGTTGCCAGCGGCTCAGGACTAGTTGGTCTTGCACATGCCTGCCAACTTTTCACTTTATGCCGCGTGAGGAGCGCGTGCCATGGCGGCAGAGATCCAGCGGCGGCTCAAGCCCGGGCCGCGGGTGGAGGCGCATCTGAGCGTGGCGGAGGGTGCAGGCCGTGGCGGCCAACAAGGCGTGTCAGGTGGTGTCCGGCACGCACGCGGCCAGGGCGGCGGACAAGTCTCTCTTGCGGCTGGGTCCCGCAGCCTCCCGCCGCCCGCCTCCGGCCAGGCAGCAGGTGGCGCATGCCAAAAAACTCAACGCACAGGCGCCAGCGTCCACCGTTCCTTCGCTGCCTTGGTCAGAAAATCAATCACCGCCTTCACCCTGGCCGCATTGCGCCGGCCTGGTGACGACACCGCGTACAGCGTGTGCACGGTGCGGGACGCAAATGGCGCCAGCACCTCGACCAACCGGCCCTGCGCCGCATCGGTCGCGGCGAGCGCGCTGGACAACATGCCGATGCCCGCGCCGCTCACCAGTGCGTGGTGCACCAGGGCCGAAGTGCTGGCGGCCAGGCGCGAGCGCACGGTCACCTCCAGCGGCTTGCCTTGTGCATTGCGAAACACCCAGGTCACGGCCGGGCCCTGCGCGGTGTGCGTGACGGTGTGGTGCTGCTGCAGCTCGCTGGGGTCGGCAGGCGTGCCGTGCTGTTCCAAATATCCAGGGGCCGCGTACAAGCGCCGCTCGAACCGGCCCAGTTCGCGCGCCACCACCAGGTCGCTGTGGCCCACAGTGGTGCGCAGCGCCACGTCGATGCCCTCCGTCACCAGGTCGGCCACACGGTCATCAGCCAGCAGCTCCACCCGCAGCGCGGGGTAGCGCGCCTGCAGGTCCGCCAGGTGGGGAAGCACCAGCGCTTCGCAAATCTCCTGGCTGGAGGCCAGGCGCAAGGTGCCCGCCACGCGGCTGCGCTGGTCCGACAGCGAAGCCCCAATGTCCTCCAGCTGCGCCAGCAAGGCACGCGCTTCCTGCGCCAGTTCTGCGCCCTCGGGCGTGGCCGACAGGCCGTGCGTGGACCGGCGCAGCAAGCGCACGCCGTAGCCGGCCTCCAGCCGGTCCACACCGCGCGCCACCACCGACACCGCCACATCCATCTCACGCGCCGCAGCAGAAAACGAGCGCAGGTCGAGCGACCGCACCAGCCACCGCAGGTCGGCCGGATCGGGGAGGAAGGAGCGGGGTTCTTTTTTCATCGTGCGCGCCTTTGCGTGCGGAGCAAAAGCCATTATCGCCACGGGAGGTTTCCGTGGCGGGGCGCAATTTCTACAGTGAAGGCTCGTTCAACCCCATGAGTTTTTACAGGAGCCCTCCATGCCCATCCTCAACGTCAAAGTGTCTGCCCAACGCACGCCCGAGCTGTCTGCCCGCATTGCAGAAACCCTGCTTGACCTGACCACCCGCGTGCTCGGCAAGCGGCGCGACCTGACGGCCGTGGTCATAACCTTTGTGGACCCGGCCGACTGGTACGTCGCCGGCCGGTCGCTGGCCGACCTCAAGCAATCAAGCTTCTACTTCGACGTCAAGGTGGTGGACGAGACCAACACCAAGGCTGAGAAGGCGCGCTACATCGCCGAGGCGTTCGCAGCCTTCGAGGGCCTGCTGGGCGCGCTGCACCCCGAGAGCTATGTCTACGTGCAGGACGTGCGCGCCGCCGCGTACGGCTTTGGCGGCCGCACGCAGGAATACCGCCACCAGCACCCCGAGCAATAAGCAGGCAATCAAGCAATCAAGCAAGCCATCAACCAATAGCCACTTACCCAGGAGCAGCGACATGACGATGACGACAACGAACAACCACCTTGCCGATTTGATCGTGGCCCAGACGCTGGAGCGCGCGGGCCTGGCGGATTGGATTCCTGAAGGCGAAGGCAAGTGGTCCCTGCCCATTCAGTTCTTGCCCGACGATGCCGGTTGGGTGGAACTGATGCGCCTGTTGCCCGGCACGCGGCTGGGCCTGCACCGCCACACAGGCGAGGTGCACGCCCTGACGCTGGCGGGCGAGCGCCGCCTGAACGATGGCCGCGTGGTGCGGCCGGGCGACTACATCCACGAGCCTGCTGGCAATGTGGACTGGTGGGAGGCGACGGGTATCGAAGAGCTGCTGGTGCATGTGGTGGTGAAGGGCAGCGTGGAATACCTGGGGCCCCACCACACGGTGCTGCAGCGGATTACTACGGCGGACCGCCGGGCGGACTACGAACGCTGGTGCGAAGCGGTAGGTGGGTTGCCGCGAGATTTGCGGTAGCGGCCCGGCCGGGCGGGGCAATCTATGCATTGCAGGCAAGCATACTCCGCGTAAATATGAGTAAAAGATGGCTCTAGCGCTTACTGGTAAATCGCAATTAGCTATCAAATACAGAGCAAAATTTATAGCCCTTCCGTCGCGTGCTGGTGGTGGGCGCCGGTTTCGGGCTGGAGCTGGAAGACATGGCGCGGTCGCATCCCGGCTGGCGGTTTAACAAGGGCGCGGGACAAGGTGGCAGCTGAACTGGCGCCGGAGGAGGATGACACTGTTTTGCGTGAGGCGGGGTTCAGCGATGTGCGGATGTTTTACGTGGGGTTGCGTTGAGGGGGGTAATTGTCAAAATTATTTAACATTCGAAGGGCATTGGGTAATAATTTATTATATGGTTTTTGATATTTCTTGTAATATCAATGGGATTTCATCATATTTCTCATACCATATTATATTAACGCCAAGCTCGCGAAGAACTTCCTCGTTGAGTTTGTGGTGTCTGTCGAGGAATTTCTTAATTACCAAGTTTGGCGCTCTAACCGCAGGCTTTCCATCTTCTGTTGAAAAATTATCATAAGTGATTCGCTTCATGAATGCGAAGTGTTTCGGTCGGTCGGTAGACTTTGCGGAAATTTCTAGTAATCTTCTAAGGTTTGGGTCGGTAAGCGAGAGTCCAACCATTAAGCACGTGGTTTCTTTTAGGCTGTTTAGTTGTATGAGATTTGACCAATGATATGCTTCTCTATAAATGTGGTGGTAACCCTCTTCGGAGAAAACTAGTGTTGTTTTGTTTATATTTTGGTACTTGCCTCTGTTCTCTGGCAGGAAGCCGTGAACATGATATATGGGGAGTTCTTCGGTTGAGGCTATATCCACTTCTTCAAATATGCTTTTGTATGAAAAACCTCTGGACTCAATTTCTTTTTCTATTAAATCGTCAAAATTGTAAGTAAGAACCGCTCTAACTTTCGCTCCTGTTCGAGTCGGAGCGCATAGATTCGCTATTGATTTTATTAACGGGGAGCTTAGAGAGAATTTTTTATTTCTTAAGCCGTATAGTTGTTGTGTTACGGCTTCAATGAACTTGCCCTGTTCTGACTGCGAGTCGGCAGTAATTCCTTTTCTTATGTATCTGGCTAAGGTAATTGCTGACGGCCCATCAATATGCCTTAGACGCTTAACGATGCTCGCAATCTGATCTTGATCCGCGTTTTTTCCACCAACGCCGTCTTCCGTCAACATTGAAACAAATAAAGAGTTTAAGAGCGTATCCCAATCAGGTAGTCCGGCACTGCTCGAAACGCCAGCACCCAGTAGTAATGAAAAGCGACCGGAAATATAGCTCTCTCTAACTGCACTGGTAACTGATTTGCGCTGTTCTTTCCAATCATCTTCCTTACCCTCTATCGCCACTCTCAGGCGGTTGGAGAATAGATTGTTTGCCAGTTCTGACGATACATCTTGATGCTTGTTGACTAATTCTTGGATTTCTTTGGATCCCCAGAATATTACTCTTAAAGTGGGCGAAAGTCTTTTTGCTGCCTCTATTTCATTCCCGATTAAATTTGTTGAAATGAAGAGTAGTGAGCCAGATTTTAAGTGGATATTTTTGTCATAACGAATGACTTCCCTTAGAACTTTTGTTGAACTTAGTGATTTTACGATTTCAATGTAAACAGGTCCCGGAATATCGGCGAAACCATCTGGCGCTACGGCATCACTTGCTGAAATGTTATTGCCTGAGTGGTGAATGAATGTTTGACCCCTGCTATTGGCTTCAGCTTGCAATAATTTAATAATAAAAGATTCAAATAGATAATGTCCGCCGGAGCCAAAGCTGGATAGTCTCTCTTCTAAAACTGCTAAATCCATGATTTATATTCTTTTATTGGTTGATTGTGGTTTTTGCAACGTCTTGGTGGCTGGCTGCAATGCTCGCAGTGAGCCTCAAACTTACGACGACTGGCCGATGTGGTGGCAATAGCTTATAGCGGACGACTCCAAATCACGAACAATTTTTGGCTTGTTTCGTCATTCCTTCGACGAAATTCTCGGATGTCCCGTATTACAAAGTATTGTCTCGATGAGCATCGGTCCCAACTACTTTTTTACTTTGGACAAATTTTGGTCAAAGTTCAGTCTTGCCCGGCCAAAGTAGACCGCATAGCATCCCTGTCAAGCACCCCCCCATGAGGTGCTGCACAAAAACATGACAGGAGACAAGCCTTGCCATCCACCCGCTGGAGTCACTGCGGCGCCGAAGACCTGGGCGTCTTGCAGACCATCTTCTGGTCCGCAGGCGCGTCGCGCAATGCGCTGGCGCAGCGCCTCGCGTATTCCAAAAGCAAGGCCAACGCCATGGTTGCGGCGCTGCTCGATGAAGGCCTGCTCGACGAGGTGGGCCTGCAGGAATCCTCTGGCGGCCGGCGGGCCGAAACCCTCCGTTTAAGCGAAACCCTGGGCGTGGTGATTGGCGCCGACCTGGGCGCGACCAGCATGCAAATTGCCATCATGCGGCCCGACATGGCGGTGCTGGCGCGGCACCGCGAGCCCATCGATGTGCGCC
>NZ_QAIM01000592.1:13195-13433 GCF_003061035.1 Acidovorax sp. HMWF018 | reverse complement strand
CGGGCAGCTCGTCAACCCGCCGCTGATGCCCGACTGGGACGGCTTCTCGATCCGCGACTACCTGCGCGAGGCGTTTGCCGCGCCGGTGTTTGTGGACAACGATGTGAACCTGATGGCGCTGGGCGAGATGTACCGGCTGCAGCGCAATCTGCCCAATTTTTTGGTCATCAAGGTGGGCACGGGCATTGGCTGCGGCATCGTGTGCCACGGGCAGGTGTACCGGGGCGCCAATGGCTCG
>NZ_QAIM01000592.1:10161-13169 GCF_003061035.1 Acidovorax sp. HMWF018 | reverse complement strand
AACCAGGGCTGTGTGGAGGCGATGGCCGCAGCGCCCGCCATGGCGCGCATGGCCATCGAGGCCGCGCAGCGCGGCGAAAGCGCGCTGCTGGCCGAGCGGCTGCAAAGCACGGGCACGCTGACCATTGAAGACGTGGCCCAGGCCAGCCGCACGGGCGATGTGGCGGCCAACGCCATCATCCAGCGCGCGGGCAGCCTGGTGGGGCAGATGCTGGCGTCCATCGTCAACTTCTTCAACCCATCGCATGTATTCATTGCCGGGCGGGTGACGGACATGGGGCCGCTGTTCCTTGCGTCGGTGCGGCAGAGCGTGTACCACCGGTCGCTGGCGCTGTCTACGCGGCACCTGGAGATTCAGTACGCGCCGCTGGCCGACGATGCCGGTGTGGTGGGCGCGGGCGTGCTGGCCATGCAGGAGAGCCTGTCGCGCGCGGGTGCGGCGGCGGGCGTCGGTGCGGGCGTGGGGGCTGTGCGATGAGCGTCGCCGTCGAGTTCCGCAACGTCACCAAAGAGTTTGGCCCCGTGCGCGTGCTGCACGGCGTGGGTTTTGCGCTGCAGCCGGGCCGTGTGTATGGCCTGCTGGGCGAGAACGGCGCGGGCAAGTCCACGCTGATGAAGATTCTGGCGGGGTACGAGAGCCCCACCACCGGCGAGGTGGTGGTGGACGGCGCGGTGCGCGCACCCGGTGGCGGATCGCGCGCGGCCGAGGCGCAGGGCATTGTGCTGATCCACCAGGAGTTCAACTTGGCGGACGACCTGACGATTGCGCAGAACATCTTCCTGGGCCATGAGATCAAGCGCGGCCCCTTTCTTGATGACAAGGCGATGCGCGAGAAGACGCGCGCAGCATTGGCGCAAGTGGGCCTGCCGCTGGACCCGGACACACGGGTGCGCAAGCTCATCGTGGCCGAAAAGCAGCTGGTGGAGATTGCCCGCGCGCTGGCCCGCAATGCGCGCCTGCTCATCATGGACGAGCCCACCGCCACGCTGACCCCGGGCGAGACGGAGCGCCTGTTTGCGCTGATGGCGGGGCTCAAGGCCGCGGGCGTGACCATCATCTACATATCGCACAAGCTCGACGAGGTGGAGCGCACCACCGACGAGGTGGTGGTGATGCGCGACGGCCTGCTGGTGGCGCGCGAGCCCACGGCCAGCGTGACGCGGCGGCAGATGGCCAACCTGATGGTGGGCCGCGAGCTGGCGGATTTGTTCCCGCCCAAGCTGCCTGCACCGGCGGGCGAGCCCATCATCAAGGTGCGTGGTTTGACGGTGCCTGGCTGGGCGGAGGACGTGAGCTTTGAAGTCCGGCGCGGCGAGATCTTGGGCTTTGCCGGGCTGGTGGGCGCTGGGCGCACCGAGCTGTTCGAGGGCCTGCTGGGCCTGCGCCCGCGCTCGGCTGGCACCGTGGAGCTGGCGGGCAAACCGGTGAATTTGAAAACCCCGCGCGATGCGGCACGCCATGGCCTCACGTACCTGAGCGAAGACCGCAAGGGCAAGGGCCTGCACGTCCACTTTGCCCTGCGGCCCAACCTGACGCTGATGGCGCTGGAGCGCTATGCCAAGCCCTGGCTGAACCCCACAGCCGAGCAGGCCGCACTGCGCGATGCGGTGCAGGAGTTCGGCATCCGCACCGGGTCGCTGGAGGTGCGCGCGTCATCGCTGTCGGGCGGCAACCAGCAAAAGCTGGCGCTGGCCAAGGTGCTGCACCCCGGCCCCAGCGTGGTGGTGCTGGACGAGCCCACGCGCGGCGTGGACGTGGGCGCCAAGCGCGAGATTTATCACCTGGTGCAGCGCCTGGCAGAGCAGGGGCTGGCTGTTGTGGTGATCTCGTCCGAACTGATGGAGTTGATCGGCCTGTGCCACCGCGTGGCGGTGATGCGCGCCGGGCGGCTGCAGACCACGCTGCAAGAACCCAATTTGACCGAAGAGGAGTTGATCGCCCATGCCACAGGTACCCGTTAACGTACCGGCGGAAAACGCCGCAGCCCCGCAGGCAGGCGGCAGCCGCCATGCCGCTGCGGCCGCCACAGG
Source organism: Acidovorax sp. HMWF018 (assembly GCF_003061035.1). Lineage (NCBI taxonomy): Bacteria > Pseudomonadati > Pseudomonadota > Betaproteobacteria > Burkholderiales > Comamonadaceae > Acidovorax > Acidovorax sp. HMWF018. Next base: position 11,139 of record NZ_QAIM01000592.1, on the reverse strand, counting down.
TGCCAGCGCCTGGTGGGGCAAGCTGCACGGCCTGGGCCCGGTCATCGGGCTGGTGCTGCTGTGCATTGCCGGCACGCTGCTCAACAGCAACTTCGCCACCTACGACAACGTGATGAACGTGCTCACGCGCACGGCCTTCATCGGCATCATCGCGGTGGGCATGTGCTTTGTGATCATCTCGGGCGGCATCGATTTGTCGGTGGGGTCGATGGCGGCGCTGATCGCGGGCTCGGTCATCCTGTTCATGAACGCGATGGCGCCCGTGCTGGGCTCGCCTGTGGCGGCTGTGGTGGTAGGCATGCTGCTGGCGGTGGTGCTGGGCGCGGTGTTCGGGCTGGTGCATGGCCTGCTCATCACCAAGGGGCGCATCGAGCCTTTCATCGTCACGCTAGGCACGCTGGGCATCTTCCGTGCGTACCTCACGTATTTTTCTAACGGCGGTGCCATCACGCTGGAGAACGATCTTTCGGACATCTACAGCCCGGTGTATTACGCCAACCTGCTGGGCGTGCCGATTCCGGTGTGGGTCTTCCTGCTGGTGGCCGTCATCGGCGGCGTGATCCTGAACCGCACGGCCTATGGCCGTTATGTGCAGGCCATCGGTTCCAACGAGCAGGTGGCGCAGTACGCGGCGGTGGATGTGCACAAGATCAAGATCCTCACGTACATGCTGCTCGGGGTGTGCGTGGGCATTGCCACGCTGCTGTATGTGCCGCGCCTGGGCTCTGCATCGCCCACCACGGGTTTGCTGTGGGAGCTGGAGGCGATTGCCGCCGTCATCGTGGGCGGCACGGTGCTCAAGGGCGGGGCGGGCAGCATCACCGGCACGGTGGTGGGTGCCATCCTGCTCTCGGTCATCAGCAACATCCTCAACCTCACCAGCATCATCAGCGTGTACCTGAATGCTGCCGTGCAGGGGTTCGTGATCATTGCCGTGGCGTTCATGCAGCGCGGCCGCAGGTGACGGAGTGGCCGGAA
>NZ_QAIM01000592.1:1029-10151 GCF_003061035.1 Acidovorax sp. HMWF018 | reverse complement strand
CTCCTGGCGTTGTTGCCGTGTCTTGCCGTGCTACTCGCACTGTCTGCGACACAGCGCCTAGCCAGGACCGCTTCGCTGAGTTTTCCAGCCACTCTTTGCGTGCATTTGTTTTTCAAGGTGTTCCCAGCCGGCCAGCTTCCATGGCCATATTCCAAAGCAACAGGAGACAACGCATGAACAGCAGCCAACTTTCTTCTTTCACCCGCCGCTTGGCCCTCTCGGCCGTGGGCGCCGCCGCCTTTGCATTGGCCGCCCCTGCCATGGCGCAGGCCAACAAGACGGTGGTGGGTGTGGCCATTCCGTCGGCCACGCACGGCTTCACGGGGGGCATCGTGTACTGGGCCAACCAGGCCAAGAAGGACCTGGAAAAGGCCCACCCCGGCCTGCAGGTCATCGTGAAGACCGCAGGCGGCGCGCCCGAGCAGGCCAACCAGCTGCAGGACCTGGTCACGGTGAACAAGATCAACGCGCTCGTCATCTTCCCGTTTGAATCGGCCGCGCTGACCAAGCCCGTGGCACAAGTGAAGGCGAAGGGCGTGTACGTGACGGTGGTGGACCGGGGCCTGACTGACACCAGTGCGCAGGACGCGTATGTGGCCGGTGACAACACGGCCTTCGGCAAGATCCCGGCCGAATACATCGCCAAGGCGCTGGGCGGCAAGGGCAACGTGGTGGCCCTGCGCGGCATTGCGACCACGCTGGACAACGAGCGCATGGACGCGTTCAACAGCGTGCTGAAGAACCACCCCGGCATCAAGCTGCTGGACGCCAAGTACGCCAACTGGAACCGCGACGACGCCTTCAAGGTGATGCAGGACTACCTGACCCGCTTCCCGCAGATCGACGCCGTGTGGGCGGCTGACGACGACATGGCCGTGGGCGTGCTCAAGGCCATCGAGCAGGCCAAGCGCAAGGACATCAAGCTGGTGTTTGGCGGCGCGGGGGCCAAGGGCATGGTCAAGACGCTGATGGATGGCAGCAACCCGCTCATCCAGGCCAACGTGTCGTACAGCCCCAAGTTCATCTACGACTCCATCAAGCTCACGGCCGAGGCGCGCATCAAGGGCGAGAAGCTGCCTGCGACGACCATCATTCCGTCGGTGCTGATCACCAAAGACAACGCGAAGGGCTTCTATTTCCCCGACTCGCCGTTCTGATGGAGTTTTGAATCAAATAAGCCTCCAGCGTTTATCCGGCAAGCGCAAGCAGCTATTGAAATGATAGCTGCTTGCTGCTTGTCACCCGCAATCCCCGCCCCTTGGAGCCGCCATGCCAAGACCCGTCACCCTCTTCACCGGCCAGTGGGCCGACCTGCCTCTGGCGCAACTCGCGCCCCTGGCCAAAAGCATGGGCTACGACGGCCTGGAGCTGGCCTGCTGGGGCGACCATTTCAACGTGCTGGAGGCGCTGTCGTCGCCCCAGTACGTGAAAGACAAGCACGCACTGCTGGCCCAGCATGGCCTTTCGTGTTTTGCCATCGGCAACCACCTGGTGGGCCAGGCCGTGTGCGATTTGATCGACGAGCGCCACCAGTCCATCCTTCCGCCCCACGTGTGGGGCGATGGCGAGCCCGAGGGCGTGCGCCAGCGGGCCGCGGCCGAGCTGGCCGACACGGCGCGCGCTGCCGCGAAGTTCGGCGTGAAGACGGTCACGGGCTTCACGGGCTCGTCGGTGTGGCATTCGATCTACGCGTTTCCGCCCACCACGCAGGCGTACTGGGACAAGGGCTTTGCCGATTTTGCGAAGCGCTTCGGCCCCATCCTCGACGTGTTCGAGCAGCACGACATCAACTTCGCGCTCGAAGTGCACCCTACCGAAATCGCTTTCGACATCGCCTCGGCCGAGCGCGCGATTGCAGCCGTGGGCGGCAACAAGCGCTTCGGCTTCAACTACGACCCGAGCCACCTGGCCTACCAGGGCGTGGACTACGTCAAGTTCATCCGCCAGTTTGGCACTCGCATCTACAACGCCCACATGAAGGACGTGTGGTGGGGCAAGGGCGACGGCACGGTGGGCACCTTTGGCGGGCACACCAGCTTTGGCGATGCGCGGCGCAATTGGGACTTTCGCAGCGTGGGACGCGGGATGATCGATTTCGAATCCATCATCGTGGCGCTGAACGACATCGGCTACCGGGGCCCGCTCTCGGTGGAGTGGGAAGACAGCCGCATGGACCGCGTGCACGGCGCCACGGAGAGCGCGGCGTTCTGCAAACGGCTGGATTTCAAGCCGGCAGCTGGCGCATTCGACGCCGTGTTTGCGCGCGACAAGCAGGCCTAGCCGCGCTCCGTCCAAAAAACCGATAACAACAACACACAGCGAGCAAAGGCGTTTCGTATGTCCAGTCCCCAAAAGCTCCGCTACGCCATGGTCGGCGGCGGCCACGGCGCCTTCATCGGCGCGGTGCACCGCAAGGCGATGGCGCTCGACGGCCAGTTTGAACTGGTGGCGGGTGCGCTGTCGTCATCGCCCGAGCGGGCGCGCGCATCCGGCGCCGAGCTGGGCCTGGCGGACGACCGCAACCACGGCAGCTGGCAGGACTTGCTGGCAGACGAACTGCGCCGCCCTGCGCATGAGCGCATCGACCTGGTGAGCATCGTCACCCCCAACCATGTGCACCACCCGGTGGCGTTGGCGTTTGTGCAGGCGGGCTTCCATGTGGTGTGCGACAAGCCGCTGGTGCACACCCGCGCGCAGGCCGACGAGCTGGTGGCCGCCGTGAAGAAGGCGGGCACCGTGTTCGGCGTCACGTACAACTACACCGGCTACCCCATGGTGCGGGAGGCGCGCCACCTGGTGCACAGCGGCGTGCTGGGCCAGCTCCGCAAGATCACCGTCGAATACAACCAGGGCTGGCTGGCCACCGCCGTGGAAGAGGGCGGCGCCAACAAGCAGGCCGACTGGCGGCTGGACCCGGCGCGTAGCGGCGCAGTGGGCACCATGGGCGACATCGGATCACACGCCGAAAACCTGGCCGCCACCGTCACCGGCCAGCACCCCGCCTGGGTGTGTGCCGACCTCACGGCCTTTGGTGCCGGGCGCAGGCTGGACGACGACGCCCAGTTGCTGCTGCGCTACGACAGCGGCGCACGCGGCTTCATCGTGGCATCGCAGGTGGCAGCGGGGCTGGAGAACGACCTGCGCCTGCAGGTGTCGGGCACGCTGGGCACCATCACCTGGCGGCAAGAAGAACCCAACCAGCTCATCCACTCCCCCGTGGACGGCCCGCGCCGCATCCTCACGCGCGGCTCGCCCTGGCTCAGCCCGGCGGCGCTCCGCGCAGGGCGCATTCCTGCGGGCCACCCCGAGGCCTTCATCGAGGCGTTTGCCAACGTCTACCTGGGCGTAGCCGCCGACATCCGCGCGCGGCAGGCAGGCACGGCGGCCGACTCGCTGCACGCCGACTACCCGCGCGTGGAAGACGGTGCGCGTGGGGTGCACTTTATCGAGCGGGTGTTGGCGTCTGCGGCCAGTGAGCAGAAGTGGACGGCATTGCGCTGAGCAACGCTCGCGTCGCGGCGCATGGAAGCTGTAGCCCTGCGATCAAAGCGATGAAACAGCGTTGATAAGGGTCACAACTCGCATGCGACTCTGATTTAGGCTGCACGGGCCGCAGCCCTGGACGGAGGGCGCTCGTCGCGTATCCCTCCGAAGGTTGGGTTGCCGCGATAACCGCTATCCCGACCTTCGGCGGAGTCTTCTGGGTTGGCTGAATCAAGCTTACGTTGCGGAGCGGCTTCGTACACGTGTCTGTGCTCGACCAGCCCATGCCAAGGCTAGCGTCAAGCTCCGAATGTCCTCAATTTCCGAGCCAGGAAAACCCTTATTTTTCCGATAGCTTTGAGCTATTGGAACTAGTGACTAATTGTTTGTTTTTGTTGCTGTTGTGTCACTAATACATACGCACTATGGCTAAGCGAGGGCACTTGCGCGATGCTTGCGCACCATCCTTTGAAGTTGGTGATTAAACAAAGAGTGGCAGTAAGCCATTGATTCATATCAAAAAAATAGATGGATGGGATGCGGGTCAGACGCCACCAAGCAAGCGTTGCCAGCAGTGCCGCAGGGCAGTTGAGGGATGCAAAACGCGTGGATCCCTGACGCCAATTTTTAATTGTTTACTTTCGTTACGTTTAGTAATCTCCGCGCTCACTCTTCTTTCAACGCCTGAGGAAATCATGCGATCACTTTTCTCCGTCCTGCCTGCTCGGCGCGCACACTGTTCTCCCGGTTCCCGAGCGACGCAGGGTGGTTTTACCCTGGTGGAATTGGCTGTTGTGCTGGCCGTCATCGGCTTGATCATCGGCGCCGTGGCCATCGGCAAGGATGTGCAGCGCAATGCCGAGTACACGAAGATCAAGAACAAGTTCATTGACCAGTGGGAGCAGGCGTACAACCAGTACTACCAGCGCACCGGCGTGGTGGTGGGCGATAGCCAGACCGCGCCCCGCATCATGGTGAACGGGACTGCTTACGTGGCAGCAGCAGGTTCTCCCACTTCGGGTGGTGACATGGCTGCACTGGTCGCAGCCGGCTCCGAGCCAGTCCCCGTTTGCTCGCGCAATCCTGAAGCCGGGACCATGCGCTCAGATTCTCCTTTTACGGTCAATGTGAATGACCTTCGTGCCTACATGACGCGCGCAGGCATCCGCATGCCGCCTGGTCGTGCGGAGGGGCAGGAAGACCTCTATGTCTACACCGATACCAACGGCTCGCCGCAGGAAATCCAGGTGTGCTTTCAGTGGAACCGACCTACGACACCCGAGGGCTCGGGCAATGTCATGGTCATCTCTGGCCTGACTCCCGACCTGGCACGCATGCTGGACCAGATGATTGATGGCAAGCCTGACGCGCAAGAAGGTCGCTTCCGCCTCCGGGGCATCGCCAACGGCACGCCGAATGGTCCTGGTGTGGAATGGTCTGCCAACAACTCCTTCGGCCGCGGCGCAGGCGCCACCACGGCCACCGGCGCGGGCAACACCCGTGACGAAGAGCAGGTCATCACCCTGACCGCCATCTACAAGATGAACCAGTAATCAGGGCGAGGAAAACAACATCATGAACCAAGTATTCAAGAACCTGGCCCGCCGCTCGCCATCAACGCGTCAGCAGGGTTTCACGCTGGTCGAGCTGGCGGTTGTGCTGGCAGTTATCGGTCTCATCATCGGTGCCGTGGCCATCGGCAAGGATGTGCAGCGCAATGCCGAGTACACCAAGATCAAGAACAAGTTCATTGACCAGTGGGAGCAGGCGTACAACCAGTATTACCAGCGCACGGGCGTCGTGCTGGGAGACAACCAGACTGCCCCTCAGAACATGGTCAACGGCGAGCGTTTTCTGGCAGCTGGTACACGCTCTGGCCGCGACATGACCGGTGTTACGCCACCCAACGCCATTTGCCGTGCGGCAGCAGGGCAGGGCATGACGCGAGGATTCACCGCTGGTACGGATCCTGACCTGCGTGCCCTGATGACGCGTGCCGGTATCCGCATGCCTCCCGGCCGTGCGGAAGGTCTGGAAGACCGCTATGTCTACCTGGACACCAATGGCAACCCACAAGAAGTCCAGGTGTGCTTCCAGTGGAACGTGCCGCTCGGTAATGGCTCTGCCGCGAATGCAGTGGGTGATGGCATGGGCAACGTGATGGTCATCACCGGCCTGACGCCTGACCTGGCACGCGCGCTGGATCAAATGATCGACGGAAAACCGGATGAGCGTGAAGGCCGTTTCCGTCGCCAGGGCGTGCTGAACAACGCTGGCGGCACCAATCCCAATGCGCCGGGGCAGGAGTGGCAAGCCTCCAACCGTGACCAGATCGGCACGACCAATGATCGTGCTTTTGACGAAGACCAGATTGCCATCGTCACGGCCATCTATCGCATGAATCAGTGATGTGGCTTGAGCCGTTTCACCCTTGACCCTTTACACAACTTATTCCCCTCGTCGGAGGTTTCAATGAAAAAGATGCATTCGTTTCGTGGGCTGGGCCGCAAGGTCCAGCAAGGTTTTACTCTGGTTGAACTGGCTATCGTGCTGGCCGTCATCGGCCTGATCATCGGTGCCGTGGCCATCGCCAAGGACGTCCAGCGCAATGCTGAATACCAGAAGGCCGTCAACAAGTTCGCCTATCAGTGGAAGATGGCCTACGACCAGTACTACCAGCGAACCGGCGTGGTGGTGGGTGATTGCCAGCAGGCGCCAACCTACATGGTGGATGGCTCTGAAACCTCTATCAATGGCGGCAACGCTTGTACGCGTGCGGGTTCCATGGCTGTTCCCGGCATTCCAGCCAGCTTCACAGACCGTGGTCGCAAAATCTGCTCTGGCCAGGGCTACGCTGCAGACACGGTCGGTGCTGGCGACACTACGCTGGCAACACTGAACCTGCGCGAACTGATGACCCGTGCTGGTGTGCGTATGCCCCCTGGCCGTGGTGAAGGACACGAAGACCGCTTCCTCTACATCGACTCCAATGGCAACCCGGCTGAGCTGCAAGTTTGCTTCCAGTTCAACAACGCGGGCGTCGCAAGCGGGGCGGGGAACGTCATGGTGATTCGTGGACTGACGCCCGATCTTGCGCGTTTCATGGACCAGGTGATCGATGGCAAGCCGGATTCCCGCGAAGGCCGCTTCCGCATCCAGGGCCGCCCCCAGCAGACGGCATCCACCGAAGCCAATGCACCCGGCACCCAGTGGGAGGCCAACAACACGCAGGGCGTTGCCATCAATGTGGGCGGCAACAGCACCCAGATGAACACCAGTGATGCGCGCTCGCCCGTAGTCAATGCCGCTGGGAACGCGGGAGGCACGGCCGGGGGCCGCACCTTCGACGAAGACCAGGTCATCTTGCTGACCGCCCACTGGATCATGGAGCAGTAATTGAACGGCACCCGTACGCTCAAGCTGGCCTGTCTGGCACTGGCCACTGCCCTGCTCGGCGGTGGAGCCTGGTTGGCGCAGCGCGGTCTCAAGCAACTGGCTTGGGAGCGCCAGCAATTCGCTCAGTTGCAACAGGGGCTCGAAAGCGCCCGCAGTCTTGTGCCTGAAGTGCAGCGGCGCGAGCAACTGGTGCGTTCTATCAAAGACGTTTCCCAACAGGTGGAACGCATGGGCTTCGACCCGTCCCAATGGGGTGAACGTCGCTTACGCCGGGCCGTAGCCCCCGCGACGCGGGTCGAGGCTGCTCAGTTCCTGATTGAACTGGGTCGTGGCGGAGCAGGGCAGATCTTCGTGGCTGATGTTTTCGAGATCGCTACTGTGTCGCCTGAAGCCAGCCTGTTCCAACCCCCGATGCCTGGCGACCAAGGGCTTTTGCTGGGTGTCACGGGCACGCTGCACTTTCAGACGGCGTCTGTCTCTCCATCGCCGAAGGTGACTCCATGAGTGCAGAACATGTGTATCGCGTCGCCAGCTCCGGCTGGTTGCACTGCCACGGGCATCAGGTCGAAGAAGTTCCTGCATGGCCGCGTCTGACCCACAGCGCGCTGGTGGTGTTGGACATGGACGACGTCTATACCGACGTCTGGCGTTTCGAGGGCAAGACCGAATACGCAGCCGCTTTGGTTGAAAAGCGTGTGCGTACGCAAGGCCTCGTCGAAGGCGCGGCCCATGTCGTGGTGCACCGGCTGGTCAAATTGCCGGGCGGCTTTCAGGTGTTCTTCTCGGCGATTTCGCTGGATCTGTGGCAGCGTTGCACGCAATGGGCCAAGGAGCAGGACGACCATTGCCTGGTAATGATGGCTGGCGGGCTCCTGTGTGACGGCGTGGCGTCTGGCAGTGCGCGCGTCGTGCTGTCCCAGCGGCGGCTGATGTGTTTTGTGCAATCCGAAGAAGGCATGGTTTTTGGCTCAACCCAGGCGCTGGGTTCTGGGCCATCTGCCATGGCCAGTGCGGCCCAGGTGCTGACCAGCAACCACAGTACCTTGTTGATGCGGCTGGGTGCGGAGGCTGTGGAGTGGTGCACGCTGTGGTCTACGCAGCCTGCGGATGTAGACACCTGCCTCGCAGCTGTACGCAGCGTAGTGGGCGGGGCGCCAGTGGTCATGCATGCGCAAGAGATGACGCTGGCTGCTGAGCGGGTACATACCGTGATGCCGACATTGGCGCGCAAGGCTGCAGGCCGCCATGCACTGAATCCTAGTCTGGAGCGGGTGGCGTGGCGTGCCGAGCGCTGGGTGGCTCCTATCACCGTGGTAACGGCGCTCGTCGGCATCGTTCTGGCCATCGCGGGCGTGCTGGTCGGGCAACTGGCGGATCAGCAGCGCAATGCGGGAATGAACCAGCGCGTTGAGCTGGAGGCGCTGCAAAGCCGAATCCAGGCGGTGTCGTTGGTGGAAGCTCCGGGGAAGCTGCTGCCGGTGGCCGAGTTCTCGCGCACGCTGGATGAGGGCGCGCGCCATGACCCAGTGGCGTTCATGGCAGTGTTGAAAGCTGCCTCCAACAAGGACATTCGGATTCAGCGAGTACGTCTGGAAACGACGAGCTCTTTAGGGAGTGCACAGCCCGGTAAAAAAGCCTTCCGTGTAGACGGCGTGGTCGCACCCGGTGCCTCGGCTTCTGTGACACGCTGGGTCTCCCAGATGGCAGCGGCTGGCTGGACGCTCCGGGCAGTGGATCCCACCTTCACGCTGCCAGGTTCTTTCTCGTATGAGCTGGTGGCCAATGCAGCTGCTCCAGGAAATGTGAAACCATGAAATACGCGGCTTTACTTCTCAATGGGCTTGCCATTCTTTTGCTCGGCTGGGGGCTCTATGGCGTGTTTCAGCTCACTCAAGCGCGCACTCCGTCGATGCGTCCCATGACCGTGGAGCTGGCGCCCTTGCCAGCCGCTTTGCGCACGGATCAGGAGCGCGTGACCGAGGCCTTTGGCGCCATGTCTCGCATCCAGGCGCAGACGATGGCGGCAGGCACCGATCCGCAGCGTCTGATCGCGCTACCAGTGCCTGGCAGTGATGTGGTGGGCAGTGTGCAAATGCCGCGCCGCTCCCTGTCATTGCATTTGGACGATCTGGCCTCTGAGCGGCAGTCTGTGGTGATTGACGGCCAACTGGCACGCCAGGGTGCACGGCTGGAGGGCGGTGGGCGTGTTGTGCAGGTGCGCCCCAGCGAGGCGGTGGTTACCG
>NZ_QAIM01000592.1:0-979 GCF_003061035.1 Acidovorax sp. HMWF018 | reverse complement strand
CCCAGGAGTTCCGCTCGGGTCTGCCGGGCGGACAACCTGGCCCTATCAAGAGCTTGCCATGACCACGAAGGTCCGCTGGCAGCAGACAGACAACGTGACTCGCGGTTCGACGTGTGCATCGCGTTGTGGGCTCCCGTTGGCTTCTCCTCATGACCATTTCAAGAAATCACGCTAGTAGCGCCAAGGACAGCGACATGAACAATCCTCCATTTTTCAAGCCATTGGCGCTGGTATGTGCCGCCCTGGTGCTGGCTGGTTGCGCCAGCCCTTCGCCCCGCAGCGCTTCCAGCCTCCCGCCGCCAGATACCACTGCAGCAGACCAGATGCGCGAGCACGCTGCGCAAGAGGCCCAGCGTTTGCTGGTACATCAGCAGATGTTGCTGGCCGAAATCAACAAGACGGCAGCGGCACCGGTCATCGCTCCGGTGGCCCCGGTGTTTGATCCGCTGGAAGGCAAGCTGATCAATGTGGCCATGTCCCGAGCCAGCATCAGCCAGATCTTGAGTGCGTTTGCCGACGCAGGAAACCTGAACTTGATCGTTGATCCCAATGTGCTAAAGGGCGGGCAGCTTGCCGACATGCACTTGCGCCAGGTGACACTGCGTGAAGGCTTCAACGAAGTGCTGCGCACCTATGACGTGGCTGGCGAGTTCCGTGGCAATACGCTGCGCGTGAACCTTACCGAGGAGAAGTTCTTTTCATTGAACTTTCTCAACACCAAGACCAGCATCCAGATGGGCTCTGGCGGTAACGTTTTCGGCAGCTCCAATTCGGGCGGCGGGGGCGGAAGCGGGAGTGGAAGCAGCGGGGGCGGCGGATCGGGTGCCCAACAGGGCAGCCTGACCATGTCGGGCTCTGGCGGCGGAAGTACGGATCCGTACCTGGAAATCGAAACCGCCCTCAAGTCGGTATTGGGTGACTCGCACCAAGACCGCCTGGCCCAGCAGCAGCAAATGCAGCAGCAGAACCTGACCATGAC
>NZ_QAIM01000085.1:0-4503 GCF_003061035.1 Acidovorax sp. HMWF018 | reverse complement strand
CCAAGGGGTCGCTTGGCATCGAGAAGGACACCATCGAGCAGACCAAGCTGGGGGCGATTGCCATGACGCGCGTGAACGTCGCGCCCATGAACAACATTTGCCCCGCCACCATGGTGCCCACCATGCCCTTCCTGTTCCGCGACAAGGAGCACATGCGCAAGGTGCTGGATGGCTCCATTGGCGACGAGATCCTGAAGGACTGCGAATCGCAGGGCTTCGTGGGCCTGGCGTTCTATGACAGCGGTGCACGCTCGATCTACACCGTCAAGAAGCCCATCAAGACCCTGGCCGACGTCAAGGGCCTGAAGGTGCGCGTGCAGCAGAGCGACCTGTGGGTCTCGCTGCTCGAAGCCATGGGCGCCAACGCCACCCCCATGCCGTTCGGCGAGGTCTACACCGCGCTCAAGACCGGCCTGGTGGACGCTGCAGAAAACAACTACCCCAGCTACGAAAGCTCGCGCCACTTCGAAGTCGCCAAATACTTCAACAAGACCGAGCATTCCATGGCGCCCGAGATCCTCTTGTTCAGCAAGCGGGTGTGGGACACCTTGAGCGCTGACGACCAGAAGGCCATCCGCGCCGCCGCCAAGGAGTCGGTGGGCTTCATGCGCAAGATCTGGGACGAGCGCGAAGAGAAATCCCTGGCCACGGTGAAGGCTGGCGGCGCGCAGGTGGTGGATATCGACAAGGTGGCCTTCAAGGCTGCCATGAAGCCGGTGTACGACAAGTTCCTCAAGGACCCCAAGCTGCAGGACATGGTCAAGCGCATCGACGCGGTGCAATAAGCCAGAAGCCAGAGTCTCCAGGGCAGGCGTGACCGGGAACAGCCCGCCGCCTGCCCGTTTCCAGTTGTTGTTGTTTTTGAATGTCCACTATGTACACGCGACTCTGCGCTTTCATTGCGCGCGCCTGCCTGAAGCTCGGGGTGGGAGGGCTGGTCCTGCTGGTCTGTGCCGTGCTCTACCAGGTCATCGGCCGCTATGTCTTCAATGACACCCCCACCTGGGCCGAGAGCGGCGCCGTGCTGCTGGTGCTGTACGTGACCATGCTGGGCATGGCTGTGGGCGTGCGTGATGCGGGCCACATCGGTCTCGAATCGTTCCTGGTGCTGGCGCCGGATTGGTTGCGCACCAAGCTCGAGCTGCTGATCCACGCGCTGGTGCTGCTGTTCGGCATAGTCATGGCCTGGAACTGCGGCGTGCTGGCCGAATCGGTGGCACCGTACAAGATCCCCACCCTGGGCATCTCCGAAGCCTTCAAGTACGTGCCGCCCGCCATGGCTGGCGTGCTGGTGGCCATGTTCTCGCTGGAACACATCATCGCCATCCTGCGTGGCACGGAAGTAGAGCCAGCCTGGCACTAAAGAGACTGGGAATCCCTTGTCCATGCCCGCCTTGCACGCCAAAACACCCCGGCTCGTCGTTGCAAATGCTCGCCATAGCACTGGCTATGGCTGCGCTTTGCGCCTAGATCCGGGACGTTTTGGCGCGCCTTTCGGGCACGGCCAAAGAATTCCCAGCCTCTAAGCCCGCCCCTAAAACGTCTTCATAAAAATTCCATCACCATCATGGCGTTGACCATCCTGTGCGTGAGCTTCACGCTATTGCTGCTGCTGGGCGTGCCCGTGGCCTTCTCGATCGGCCTGTCCTCGCTGGCCACCATCCTGTACGAAGGACTGCCCCTGGCCGTGGGTTTCCAGCAAATGATTTCGGGCATGAACCCGTTCTCGTTCCTGGCCATACCGTTCTTCATCTTTGCTGGCGAGATCATGATGTACGGCGGCATCGCCGACCGCATCGTCAACTTCGCCAAGAGCGTGGCGGGCCATGTGCGTGGCGGCCTGGGCATGAGCAATGTGCTGGCCTGCACGCTGTTTGGCGGTGTCTCGGGCTCGCCGGTGGCCGACGTGTCGGCCATGGGCGCCGTGCTCATCCCGCAGATGAAGAAGGAGGGCTACCACGCTGACTACGCGGTGAACGTGACCACCCACGCCTCGCTGGTGGGCGCGCTCATGCCCACCTCGCACAACCTCATCATCTTCACGCTGGCGGCTGGGGGCAAGGTGAGCATTGCGGCGCTGATCCTTGCAGGCATCGTGCCGGCCCTGTTGCTGACCATCTGCAACCTGGCTGCCGCCTACTTCGTGGCTGTCAAGCGCGGCTACCCCGCAGGCACCTTCCCGGGCTGGGAGATTGTGTGGATCTCGTTCCGCGCCTCGGTCCCGGGCCTGGCCGTGGTGGTCATCATCATTGCAGGCATTTTGTCGGGGGCGTTCACCGCGACGGAGTCGGCGTCGGTCGCAGTGCTGTGGGCGCTGATTCTGTCGGTCTTCGTCTACAAGAAGCTCACGCGCGAGCAGTTCCTCAAGGCCGCGTCCAAGGCCGTCAAGACCACGGGCACAGTGCTGCTGCTCATCGGCATCTCGTCGATGTTCGGCTACCTCATCGGCCTCTACGGTGTGGCCGAGCTCACGGGTGATGCGCTCAAGTCCATGAGCACCTCGCCCTGGGTGATCTTCCTGTCGGTGAACATCATCCTGTTCGTGCTGGGCACCTTTCTCGACATGGCGGCCACCATCCTTATCTGCACGCCCATCTTTTTGCCGATCTGCCAGCAGTTCGGCATGAGCACGGAGCAGTTCGGTATCGTCATGCTGATCAACTGCGCGCTGGGCCTGAACACCCCTCCCGTGGGCACCACGCAGTTCATCGGCTGCACCATCGGGGGCGTGTCGGTGGGCGAGGTGATGAAGACCATCTGGCCGTTCTACAGTGCGCTCATCGTGGCGCTGATGCTGGTGACCTATGTGCCCCAGTTCTCGATGTGGCTGCCAGACCTGGTGCTCAAGGGCGGCGGCTGACCCGGCAGGAGTGATGGCTCGGCCACCGGGCGGATTGAAACCCGCGTACCTTGTGAATTGAACGGACCTATGCGACAAGCTCTCACCATCCGCATGCATGCCCAGGACAACGTCGCCATCGTCGCCAACGACGGTGGCCTGCCTGCGGGCACCCTGTTGCCAGACGGTGTGCCGGGCGCGGGCATCACGCTGCGCGACAAGGTGCCGCAGGGCCACAAGGTGGCGCTGGCGGACATCCCCGAAGGCGGCGTGGTGCGCCGCTACAACGTGCCCATCGGCTATGCGCTGAAAGACATCCCCGCAGGCAGCTGGGTGCATGAGCGCCTGCTGCAGATGCCCTCGGCCCGTGCGCTGGAGGGCTTGCCCATGGCCACCGTGAAGCCCCCGGTGCTTGAACCCCTGACGGGCTACACCTTCGAGGGTTACCGCAACGCCGATGGCTCAGTGGGCACGCGCAACATCCTGGCCATCACCACCACCGTGCAGTGTGTGGCCGGTGTGGTGGCGCAGGCCGTGCGCCGCATCAAGGCCGAGCTGCTGCCTTTGTTTCCCCATGTGGACGATGTGATCGGCCTGGAGCACACCTACGGCTGTGGCGTGGCCATTGACGCGCCCGACGCCATCATCCCCATCCGCACGCTGCGCAACATCAGCCTCAACCCCAACTTTGGGGGCGAGGTCATGGTGGTCAGCCTGGGCTGCGAAAAGCTGCAGCCCGACCGCCTGCTGCCCCCGGGCAGCTTCCCCATCACCGACGAGCGCGACGCGGCGCTGGGCCCCGAGACGGTATGCCTGCAGGCCGACGAGCATGTGGGCTTCATGTCCATGCTCGACCACATCGTGCAAAGTGCGCGCCCGCACCTGGCCCGCCTGAACGCCCGCCGCCGCGAGACCATCCCCGCCAGCGAGCTGGTGCTGGGTGTGCAGTGCGGTGGCAGCGATGCGTTCTCGGGCGTCACCGCCAACCCGGCCGTGGGCTTCTGCGCCGACCTGCTGGTGCGCGCGGGCGCCACGGTGATGTTCAGCGAGAACACCGAGGTGCGCGACGCCGTTGAGCAGCTCACCAGCCGCGCAGCCACGCCCGAAGTGGCTGACGCTATCGTGCGGGAGCTGGGCTGGTACGACCGCTATCTGGACCGGGGCCGTGTGGACCGCGCGGCCAACACCACGCCGGGCAACAAGGCGGGCGGCTTATCGAACATCGCCGAGAAGGCCATGGGCTCCATCATCAAGAGCGGCACCGCGCCCATTGCGCATGTGCTGGCCCCGGGCGAGAAGCTGCGCCGCGACCAGCGCGGCCTGGTGTATGCCGCCACGCCCGCCAGCGACTTCATCTGCGGCACGCTGCAACTGGCTGCCGGCATGAACCTGCACGTGTTCACCACCGGCCGGGGCACACCCTACGGTCTGGCCGAATGCCCTGTGGTCAAGGTCGCGACGCGCACTGATCTGGCCCGCCGCTGGCACGACCTGATGGACATCAACGCCGGCAAGATCGCCGATGGCGAGGCCACTATCGAACAGCTGGGATGGGAGATGTTCCACCTGCTGCTCGACGTGGCCAGCGGTCGCAAGAAGACCTGGGCCGAGCAGTGGCAACTGCACAACGCGCTGGTGCTGTTCAACCCGGCGCCCGTCACCTA
>NZ_QAIM01000591.1:331-2029 GCF_003061035.1 Acidovorax sp. HMWF018 | reverse complement strand
CGGTGGCCCCGACCGAACCTACCCCCTCCAAACCCCATGAACATCCTGATCGTTGACGACGAAGCCCTGGCGCGCAGCCGCTTGCGCACCCTGCTGTCCGACTGCTCGGACATCCAGCGCTGCACGGTGGCAGAGGCCTCCAACGCCGCCGAGACCATGGCGCTGCTGGGCCCCACCGGGGGGCGTGGGTACGACCTGGTGCTGCTGGACATCCACATGCCCGGCCAGGACGGCCTGGCACTGGCCCATGCACTGCAGGCCCTGCCCCAGCCCCCGGCCGTGGTGTTTGTGACGGCCCACGCCGACCACGCAGTGAGCGCGTTCGAGCTGGATGCCGTGGACTACCTGACCAAACCCGTGCGCCGCGAGCGCCTGCAGCAGGCCCTGGCCAAGGTGCAGCGCACCAGCCGCCCCGCAGGACCCAGTGCCGTGCCCAGCCTGCCCGAGGGCGAGACCCTGCTGATCCAGGACCGGGGCCGCACCGAACGCCTGCCGCTGACCGAGGTGCTGTACTTCAAGGCCGAGCAGAAATACGTGACCGTGCGCACCACCACGCGCAGCTACATCATGGACGGCTCGCTGAGCGAGCTGGAAGCCAAGTTTGCACCGCGCTTCCTGCGCATCCACCGCAATGCGCTGGTGGCGCGCCGCGCCGTGCGCGCGCTGGAAAAGCACTACGACCCTGAGGAGGGCGAAGGCTGGGCGGTGCGGCTACAGGGATCGACCGAACTGCTGGCGGTGTCGCGGCGGCAGGTGGCGGCCGTGCGCGAGGAGCTGGCACGCTAGCAGCAGGGCTGCACAGGCCTTTGAGGGCCCTGGAACACCCTTACAGATATTTTTCGAGCCATTTTGGCCGCCAGCGCTAGTTCCATATGCCTGAGCAGCTATCAATGAGATAGCAAATCTCCTGTGACTGCAGGCGGTGCGGCCGCCAGCCGCCCCAGCGCCTCCACGCCCACAGGCGGCTGCGCCAGCCAGGGCAGCACGTAGGTGCGCTGCGCCAGGCCGCTGGCGATGCGTGCGGCCTGCTGTTGCTCGCCCGCCAGCCGGGCCCGCAGCAAGGGGTCGCTGGTGCCGGTGGCCGCCACACTTTTGTTGATGACCCAGGCCCAGGGCTCGATGCGGGCGCGACGCAGGTCGTCCTGCAACGCAGCGGCCTGGCTCACGGGCGTGACCTCGGGCAGCGTGACGATGACCACATGGGTCATATCCGCGTCCTGCAGGCGCATCAACGGCGTGATGATGTGCTTGGCGTTGACGTTGCCTTCGTACTGCTGCGTCATCTGCCGGTGGTAGGCGCCGGTGGCGTCCATCAGCAACAGGCTGTGGCCGGTGGGGGCCGTGTCCAGCACCACAAAGGCGCTGCGCGCTTCGTTGACCACGCGGCTGAAGGCGTGGAACACGGCTACCTCTTCGGTACAGGGCGATTGCAGGTCTTCCAGCAGCAGGGCGCGGCCCGCGTCGTCCAGCGCCTTGCCGCGTGTGGCCATGATCTTGTCGATGTAGGCCTGGGTCTCGGCGTGCGGGTCGATGCGCCCCACCTTCAGGCTCGGCAGGCTGCCATCGAGCTGGCTTTGCACATGGGCCGCCGGGTCGGTGGTGGTGAGGTGCACGCTGTGCCCACGCTGCACCAGGCCCACGGCCAGCGCGGTGGCGATGGTGGTCTTGCCCACGCCGCCCTTGCCCATCACCATGATG
>NZ_QAIM01000591.1:0-319 GCF_003061035.1 Acidovorax sp. HMWF018 | reverse complement strand
GGGTTCGGCCTGCAACGACGCGCCGACAACGGCAGAGGGCGCGCTCAATGGCACCGCGCCACCCGCCAGCAAGGCCCTCAGCGCAGGCAAACCCACGGTGTCGAAGGCGCGCAGCGGCACCTCGTCGCGGGGCAGGTGCGCCAGCGCATCGGGCATCTGGTCCATGGCCTGACGGCCCAGGGCCTCGATGGCATCGGCCACCGCGTCATGCCCCGGCTGGCTGGCATGGAACACGCCGTTGATGGCCAGGCGCTGGTTGGCCAGGCCCAGGGCGCGCAGCTCCAGCGCGGTGCGCGCGGCCTCTTGCATGGGGCGGGGG
>NZ_QAIM01000006.1:0-7065 GCF_003061035.1 Acidovorax sp. HMWF018 | reverse complement strand
GGCCCACCCCATGCGCAGCCCCCGCGAACGAGCCCTCTGGTCCCTTCTGGCCGCACTGCTGCTGGCCACCGCAGCAGCGGCGTGGTGGACCGCCGACCAGTGGCTGCCCCAGGCCGGACCCTGGACCGAACAGGCCTGGAAAAAGATCACCCGCCCCGGGCCCGAATCCCTGCCACCCGACAAGCGCCCCACTGCCACGCAGGCCCGCCCCGCGCAGGCGGGCGCATCCCAGCCCGTGACTCCGCAGCCGCGCAAGTGCGTGCGGGACGGCCGCACCACCTACACCGACCAGCCCTGCCCCCAGGGCAGCCAGGAGCTGCCGGTGGACGGGGCAGTCACGTCGCTACCGACTGCGCAGTAAGCGGATGGCGGCCAGCTGTTGATGGCGTGCAGGCCTGTGGTGGGCATGTCGTTTTTTTCCTAGCCGGCGAGGGGACTGCACAGATTCAATCGGCGCATTGATTCATTACCCCAGGCCTCTCTCTTTCTTTGGGGGCCGCATGCACCGATGCACCACCACCAAACCCTGCGCGTTTTTCTTTTTCTGCTGGCCGCCCTGGGTCTGGCCATCCCCTGGTACTTCAACACCCTGTACTTTCTGGGCGGTGGCAGCGTGATGCCCGATGTTTTCTGGCGCGACGCCTTTGCCAATGCGCTCACCACCGGCATCACCTGCGATGTGTACCTGGCCGCTGTGGCGTTCTCGGCCTGGGTGGCGGCCGACCGCCGCCTGGGCGCGTGGCGCTGGGCTTACATCGCGGCCTGCTTTGGTATCGGGCTCGCGTTTGTGATGCCGCTGTACCTGGCTCAACGCCTGCGCAGGGACGCTGATCCCTCCGGCGGCTGACCCAGCTGACCCTGCTGCGCCTGTGCGCCCACCTGCAGGGGCCAGTGTTCGGTGACCGGCCTGCGGCTGCCCTGCACCAGGGCCTGTAGCGGCTGGCCCGCCAGCCTGCGCACATCACGCGCCATGTGCGACTGGTCGTAGTAGCCCTGGTCCACCGCCAGTTCCACCACAGGGCCGTCGGGCGCGGCCAGCGCGCTCCCCAGTGCGGTGTTCAACCGCGCAATCACCTGAAACTGCTTGGGCGCCATGCCCCAGTGCGCCACAAAGCGCCGCTCAAACTGCCGCTGGCTCAGGCCCAGACGCTGGCCTGCGTCTTTTGCATCGTCGTTGGCCGCGTGTAGCAAAGCCAGCGCCTGTTGCCGCCGCGCCTCGCAGGGCGATGGCGGCGCAACCCACTGGCGGATGAAGTCGCACAGCACCTGCAGCCGCGCACCATCGTCCGCGGCTGCCCGCACCGCGTGTTCCACCTCCGCCCACCCAGGGCCCACCAGGTCTGCCAGCGGCCGCAGCGTGTTCACCACTCCACGCGCACTGGCAAACAGCGCCGCCGCTGCCGAAGGCTGCAGCACCAGCCCCACGGCCTGCACCGGCCCGCTGTGTTCATACACCGTGGCCGTGGTGCTGGCGCTCATCCATGCTGACTGCGGCACGGGCGCGCCCCGGCACACCACCTGCCCGGCCAGCCGCACCACCAGCATGCTCGCCACCATGGCCGGGAAATGCGATTGCGCCAGCGCCGCCGGGGCATTGACCACCACGGCAGCCATCAGCCAGGGCTGCAAATCGGAGGGGACGGGCACCAAGCGCTGCATACCCGCATTCTGCATATCGACGTGGCGCAGGTGGCGGCTTTCGGGGTGGGTGGTCAGCAAGTCAGCCGTCGTGCTCGACTTCCTCCAGCTACCCGCGCGACATGCACCTGCCGCAGTGCCCGACTATCCTTGTTGCTTTCGTATCCCCACCCACCACTCAACCGTGCCAAGCACCATGCAGCAAGAGCAAGCCCCCACCCGGTCCGTCCCCCTCGCAGGCGCCACCAACTTCCGCGACCTCGGCGGCTACACCGGCCACTGCGGCCGCCCGGTGAAATGGCGCCGCATCTTCCGCTCTGACCACCTGGCGGGCCTGACGCCCGAGGACCAGGCCCTGCTGGCAGACCTGGGCGTGGCCCGCGCGGTGGACTTTCGCGGCCAGGCCGAAAGCGCCGCGTATGCCTACGCACTGCCCGGCGTGGCCTACCACCCGTTGCACATCGAACCCACCGTGGTGCAGCGCGCGCTGGAGCTGCAGCGCACCGGCCGCCAGCTCACCGCCCAAGACGCCGTGGGCCTGATGCAGGACACCTACCGGGGTTTTGTGCACGACAACGCCCCACGTTTTGCCGAGCTGTTCCGCCTGCTGCTCGCCAGCGATGCACCCACCGTGTTCCATTGCACCGCTGGCAAAGACCGCACCGGCTTTGCCGCCGCCCTCATCCTGCTGACCCTGGGCGTGCCGCGCGATGTGGTCATGCACGACTACCTGCTCACCAACGCGCTCTACCAGCGCCCACCGGGCATGGGCAGCCACGCGCCGGAAGAAGTGCTGCGCGTGCTGTGGCGTGTTCAGGAAGAGTTTCTGGATGCCGCCCTGCACATGGTGAACAACGACTTTGGCGGGCTGCAGGCGTATCTGGTGGACGTGCTGGGTATTGACGCTGCCGCACAGAAAGAATTGGCAGAGTTGTATCTGCAGGCAGAGTAGGGCTCGTGCAAGTCGCAGACAGGCAAGCGGCCACCAATATCTGCACACAAGCGGTTTCCGATGTCACGTTTTGCGGCTGTGCGGCGCTCCTAGAATTCGGCCGCCCCAAACGCCTGAACGAGCCCTGACAGGTGTGTTTGTGCGGCTTTGCCAGCAAACGAATGTCATACATCTACGACAACCCAGAGTCCTTGGCCAAGCAACCTCTCGTGGGCACGCACCACTGCGTTGCACTTGTTAAGCACTACGCCAGAGCTCCAGCCTCATCGCTCTGGAGAGAAGGGGCCTCTGTGAAAGGCAATATGCTGCTCAAAAAGGGCACTGCCATCGCAACCTTCGTCAACGGAAAGTACCCAAACCAGGGCACTGGCAACCATGCGGCGTTGTATGTGTCTCAGGATGCATCGGGAATCACGGTCGTCGATCAATGGTCCGGCAGCGGCACGATCCGCTTGCGTCGGTTGATGTTTCTCGGAAAGGACAAGACCGGGAAATATGTTGACCCCAGCAACAATGGCGACGCGTTCTCGGTGGTGGAGTAATCGGTATGACGAATAAATTTGGCCTAAGTCTTTCACTGATTGTTTTGAGCGCGAGCGGCGCTGCGATCGCGCAAGAGGCCCCGGGCAACGCGGCGGCCCATAAGCCAATCGCTTGCCCACCATCAATTCAGGTCCAACAGACGCCCTCGCCCGCCCTTATTTCAGATTGGCAAACCCGCAGCAGCAACGACACGCATCCTCTTGCCAATATTTCCTTCTACGCGGGGCCACCAGAGGAGATGGCCCAACTAGCGCCCAGCAGCGCGCAGCGCAAAGGCAAGACGCTCACCTCGCGGTGGCTGTTAGCTCCGACCGACCGCGTTTACTGGGTAGCTTGTGAATACGCCGGGACATCGGCCACTGCTACCAAGCCGCTCGACAAAAACATTGCGTCTTGTGTTGCCGAGCACGACATGAACAGCTCGCCACCGGTGCTTAAACGATGGAGCTGCCGCGGAGGCACCGCAGGGTAGCAGGCTGCTCAAATGCCTCTCGACAACACCGAAAGCGGTATTCCCAGTGATCACTTGCCCCTTAGGGCTCTCAGAAAATCCCCTACAGGCTGTTTGATGGGGTCGAGCTTTTTGTGATTGGCATTTGCCAATCTGTATCTCAGCCGTCTGGTAGGGATGAGTGCTCCGTACCAAGACTCGCTGAGAGAGAGCACCATTTAATAAGATATTAATAATGGCCGAAATTAAAATCACTTCGCCAATTGGGAAAACTGTCGGAAATAACCCTCATGAGGTACAAGCGGTTCAGCAGGCTCTCAACCGCCATATGAATTGCAAGATCGGCTATCAGCCCATCAAAGAAGATGGCAGAATTTCTCCTGAAACACTCCAAGCAATCCATGTATTTCAAAAAATGATTGGCGTCACACCCGCAGACTCCATCATTCTTCCCCATGGTTCGACTCACAGGGCCCTGAACCAAGATATCATAAGAATTCTCAATCCCACCGCAGCATGCCTTGTTGCTGATCAAGAAAAAATCAGGCAAGTAATCATTGATAGGGTAAATATTGTTGAACGAAAAACGTGGCAGGCTTTGAACCCTGCCAAGATTCCCCAGAATGACTGGAGCTACCAGTCCATCGCCATTCATCATGCAGGCAATTCGTTCTCATGTGGGGCGAACGGTGTTGATGCCCTAAAGAACGCCGAGAAAATCGATATGAATAGCTTCGGACAAATTAGCTATCACTATGCTATCGATTGTCGAGGGGTGGTTTATGAAGCGCTTGACATTCGCCACAAGGGAGCTCACATTGAAAGGGGAAACACTGGTGTCATCGGAGTGGTTTTCCTGGCTGACTTGAGCGTCCGAGGTGAGGCATCCCGGTACGGTCCTGGTGTCGCAAACGTTACGCGAAGCAGGGGAGTGCGAGCCGGGGTTTCTGAGTTCTTGGGCGTGCAAAAGGATCAACTTGCGGTTAATCACGATGAGCCATCGGAGCTGCAAATGTCCAAAGCGGAAAAATTAGTCCAAACTTTGATCGAATTTTTTCCCATCAAGCGACTTGGAGGGCATCGGGAATTTGCACAAGCTGCGGGCAGTAGC
This sequence comes from Acidovorax sp. HMWF018, assembly GCF_003061035.1. NCBI lineage: Bacteria > Pseudomonadati > Pseudomonadota > Betaproteobacteria > Burkholderiales > Comamonadaceae > Acidovorax > Acidovorax sp. HMWF018. Next base: position 2,370 of record NZ_QAIM01000006.1, on the reverse strand, counting down.
AGGGCATGCCCAGGAATTTACGGAATGATCATTGCGGAGCAATTGCGTAAAAAATTTGGTCTTGCAAAACCTTGATATGACAAAAAAAATCGCCTTTTTTGTCGGCACACTTTCTTTGTTTCTGACTGCGTGGCTTTTTGTTGGGTTGGATCGATACGTTGGAGACCATGAAGTGGGGAGCGCATGGAATCCCTTTATAAAGACAACCCCAACGTTTCAAGTTCTTTTCAGGAACCCTGCGCAATATACACTCGATCGTGATCCATATGATTCACTTGACAGTACACGAAAAAATCAATTTTCGGAATATTGCGGTATTCGATATGGGATTCACGATCCTCACCGCTGCGAGGAATATATTGAACAAACGCGGGTCAAGTGATAACTAAACGAGCGCCCTTCAAATAGACATACGGTATTCAGTGCGTACGATTGGAACACCGTTGATCGGGGACTCGGGTGGCCCCGACGGCCGCGCTGGATAACGAGATGCGGATCTGCCAGCTTAAGGCCGGAGCCCCACAACGACACGGATGTACAGCTCACCCGTTTATCGCAAAAAGGCTGCTTCATCGGTGCCTACGCGCTACCCGCGCCGCCGCTTGGGCCACATTGCGCTGGCATGTGACTACCACCGCGGAAACGGCTCACTGTGTTCCAGCGTCTGGCCCACACATTGAACTACCGGCCCGCGCGTTGTCGAGTGCTAGGGCCGTCAGCCATTTGACCCATGCTTTTCCAGTACTGGCGAGCGCTGCGGGCAGATTTGCCGCCCGCCGTACTCACCTTGCAGTGGGTTGCACTCGCCCCACCACACCCGACTGGCACCGCACGCGCCAAAATAGCCACCCCACGATCGACAGGTTCAGCAGATTCCACGCCATGCCGTTCAGGAACGCCGCGCGGTAGCTGCCCGTCAGGTCAAAAATCCAGCCCGACATCCAGCCCCCCAGCGCCATGCCGATCAGCGTGGCCATGATCACCGCACCCACCCGCGCACCGGCCTCCTGTGGGGCGAAATACTCGCGGATGATGATGGCGTAGGCGGGCACGATGCCGCCCTGGAACAGCCCGAACATTGCGGAGATCACATACAGCGGCACCAGCCCGTCAAACGGTAAAAACAGCGCCAGCCCCACGCCCTGCAGCGCCGAGCCCAGCAGCAGCGTGCGCACGCCGCCAATGCGGTCGCAGATCACGCCCGACACCAGGCGGCTGACGATGCCGCAGGCCAGCATCAGCGACAGCATCTCGGCCCCGCGCGCCGCGCCAAAACCCAGGTCGGTGCAATAGGCCACGATGTGCACCTGCGGCATCGCCATGGCCACGCAGCAGGCCACACCCGCCACACACAGCAACAGCTGCGCATGCAATGGGCGCAGGCCAAACGGGCGGCTGCGGTCGAGCAGCAGCACCGGGGGCGCCACACCGACTGCCGCACCCTGCACCGCTGCGGCCGGTGCAGAGGCTGCGTCCATCTGCACCATGGGGGCGCGCTGGCGCATGCGCAGTGCCAGCAGCAGCATGCCCACCCCACACACGATGCCCAGCAGCACATAGGTGTAGCGCCAGCCGATCAGCTCAATGCCGTGCTGCACGATGGGCGGCCACAGCGCGCCCGCAATGTAGTTGCCACTGGCGCAGATTGCCACCGCAATGCCCCGCCGCTTGTTCCACCACAGCGCGGTGTCGGCCATCAGCGGCGCAAACGTGGCCGAGCTGCCAATCAGCCCCATCAGCCCGTGCGCCAGCCCAAACCCCCAGATGCTGCCCGACAGCCCCGCCCACACGAACCCGCCACACACGGCCACAGCCCCCACGCACAGCACCGGCATCAGCCCATGCCGGTCGGCCATGCGGCCGGTCCAGATTCCGCCCAGCCCCAGGCACACCATCATCAGCGTGTAGGGCAGCGATGCGTCCGCGCGGCCCACGCCAAACTCGGCCTGCACGGCGGGCAGCACCACCGACACCACATACATGCTGCTGTTGCCCAGCACCACCAGGCCCAGCGTGGTCAGCAGGCGCCACGCGGCCTGGCGGGAGTCGATGAGGGATGCGGGGGCGGCGGCTGAGGGGGGCGAAGAGGTGTTCGGCATGCGGGGCAATTTACCTGACGGCACTGCAGGGACTTGCAGGGCGGCACCAGTGCACGCTAAGGGCCAGGGTGCCGTTAGTTGATTGGTATGAAATTGATAGCTGCTAACGCTTATTGGATAAGCGCTACAGCCCAATATGGATTGAATAGTCTTGGTTGGGCAAGTCTCTCTGCAGCGGCCCACTCAACCGGCGCTCGCCAAAACGTTTGGCATCGAAAAGTTGCGCCCCACTGCTGCACCACCTAAAGTGCCTTAACAACTGCATACAAAG
>NZ_QAIM01000084.1:0-5614 GCF_003061035.1 Acidovorax sp. HMWF018 | reverse complement strand
GCCTATACGAAGGCATACAGCCAGCGCGGCGCAAAGTGCGGCCGGTCCTTGGCAAGTTTCAGCAACAGTCAAGGATCTTCCCCAGGGAATGGCAACGCTCTTACCTTTTCGCTCAACAGCACTGTGATCACAGCTATCACGCCGCTGTTGGCCGTTGCAGGCTATCCCACACCATCGTTCGACCCGACGTCCCCAATGGCACTGGGTTCGCGGAGGCCCATCCGCTCCGAGAACAACATTCAGCTGCGCGTTTCACCGTGGGCCCATGTGACTCTCAATGGAAAGCGAGTGGGCGTGACTCCTCCGCTCACAGAACTCAAGCTCCCCCCAGGCTCACACAACATTGAATTCAGCAACCCCGGCTTCGATACCGTGCGCAAAACGCTCAAGGTCGAGCCAGATCAACCGATCACGATCACCCATGACTTTGACGCGAGATAAATCCATGCGAAACCGTTACTGGAGCGCCTTGATCGTCGCCTGCGCCAGCCTTCTCCTGGCCGCTTGCGAAACAGCGCCAAAGCCCCCCGAGCCGCAGGTGGAAGCACCGCCACCACCGCCACCAGCTCCCGAGCCCGTCGCACCGGTGGATCCGCGCGCGCAGAAAGAGGCACAGCTGACCGAAGCATTGAACGCGTACGCAGAAGGGCAGTTCGATGAAGCCATCGTCAAGCTCACACCTCTTGCCGACGCCCCCGAGCTACCGCTGACATTGCAAATCAAGGCCCGCAAGTTCATGGCCTTCAGCCACTGCGCCGCAGGGCGGCCGCGCCCCTGCCGACAGCAGTTCGAACTCGCCCTCGAGCAGGACCCCACGTTCCAACTCACCGAGGCAGAAAAGGGCCACCCGGTCTGGGGCCGTGAATTCATCAATGCCCGCAATGCTGCGCGTTCCAAGCGCAACACCCGTAAGACATCCTGACGCTCCTCCAGACAACGCACGCGCAAATACGCAATGGACAAGATAGAACTGGTGGTCACACACGAAGCGGGTAGCCCGGTCTGCCGCTATTGGTCCGCCATCTTTGGGATGGCAGGCGGGACCGTGGGTCGTGCAGGGCAAAACAAGCTGGTATTGCCCGATGACGACGCGATGGTCGCGCGCGTGCATGCCATGGTCCGCCTTGACTCCGACCGAGCCTATATCGCCAATCTGTGCGAACGCCGCTCAGTGCGCGTAAACGGGCTGGAGGTGCTGTCCGGGCAAGAGGTACCGCTTGTACCCGGCACAAGCATAGGCATTGGTCCATATCAACTGCGCGCAGTCATTCCAGGGCAACACCAGGATGCGCAGGCTACCCAGGCGAAGGTCTCCCGCGCGTTCACAGAAGGCATCTCGGAGGCCACATCGGCAGCCGGCAGTGACACACAGCCGGGTACATCCACACCGAGCGCCAATGCCGCAACCTCGGCGATCGGGCTCGCCTCCCTGCCCAACCCCTGGGCAGACATACCAGACATCGTCGGAGGAGATGCACACCTGTCAGGCCTCTTGCTCTCGTCCCTGCCCGAAGCACCATCGCAGCACGATGCGGAGGCCAGCCCCTTCGCAATGCTTGGACGGGTCGAGGCCCGCTCTGCGGCAGCGCTCGTCCCTGAACGGTCCGCCACCGGGCCAGGGCCCGCCGCGGCACTGACAGTGGCGCAATCGGCCTCTGCCGCCCCTGTTGCGGACGGGCTGCATGCAGACATTCCGACGGAACACGCCCCACCCCACCCGTTCGATATTTCTGCCGCTACAGCAAGGCCCACACAGGCACCGCCGACAGCGCATCGAGCGATGGTCATTCCCGACGACTTCAACCCATTCGCAGTTGATCCCAGGGAGCAAGCCCTCCAGCGTGACCCCTGGAGCGGGAATCTTGCCGCCAAGAGCTTGGCTGAAGTGGTTCAACTCAAGAACGATGGCCTGCTCCAGGCATTGCCCAAAACGGGGCATTTCGCGGGCGAAATGGACAATGCTGCGCATACCGGGCTGCCCAAGCAGTTGGATCCAGCCATCGAACTGAACCCGCTGAAGCTCTTTCGTGAGCCCGGGGAGTCGATGTATGTGGAGCCAGAAGACCATGGCATGTCCCGCGGCTCGGATTTGGCCCAGGTGTTCAACATGCCCCGCGATGCCCAACGGCGCCATGCGACAGCGCTGCCAGCTGCGGTCACCCATGGGCTCCCCGCCACCAACCGCCTCAACGTCGAGGCAACTCCGGTGGCTGCGCCGCCCGTTGAGTCTGTTGTAGAGGCAGGACTTCACGCCATGCAAGGGCTGGACTTGGCTCTGTTCGACGGCGGAGACGCTGCGCAGGCACTGCGGGAGGAGGACTTGCTGAAGATCGCAGATATCCAGCCGCCGCACCTATGGGAGAACGCGATCCCCACGCACGCCACGCAGCCCGCGTCACCCCCTGCGCCGACACCGACCGCCGCTGACGCCCACGTAACGGCGCAGACAACGGTAGCTTCATCGGATGCACTCGCCGCTGCTTTTCTCCAAGGCGCGGGGATAGAGCAAGGCAAAGCACACGTCACCATCACGCCGGATTTCATGCGCGCTTTCGGCGAAGCACTGCGGGTAGCGGTACAAGGCTCTATCGACCTCCTCTCCGCGCGCTCGGAAATCAAACGTGAATTCCGAGCGGACGTCACGATCATTGCCTCCGGGGCCAACAACCCCCTCAAGTTCCTGCCGACGGCAGACGGTGTGATGCTGCAGCTTATTGGACAGACGTTTCCGGGATTCATGAAGCCGGTACCCGCAATGAAGGAAGCGTACAAAGACCTGGCGGTACACCAGATCGCACTGATGGCCGGCATACGAGCCGCCTACTCAGAAGCCGTGGCAAGCCTCAGCCCAGCAGAGCTAGAGAAGAAAGCTGCGGTAGCGTCTAGCCTGCTAACCAAAATATCCAGAGTGCATCGCAAAGCCGCCTTGTGGGACGACTTCCAGCAGCAATATGACTCGGTGCGTCGCCATGCAGAAGACGACCTCATGGCGTTCTCCGGGAAAACCTTTGTGAACGCATACGAAGCCGCCGCACAGTCTGCCGAGGAGCATTCGTGATCGCACATATCGCAGGAGAGTCGCACCGCCTGCGGCTGTCGGTATCGGCCATCACCGACAAAGGCGGCCGTGCCTCCAACGAAGATTACCTAGGCATGATAGATCTGGGATCGAGAGGCTTTTGCTGCACCCTGGCGGATGGAGCTGGAGGCCATGGCAACGGTGCGCTGGCCGCGCGCCTGACGGTGGACGCCGTACTCGGAGGTTACCGCGAGAACCCTATGTTTGCGCCAGCCAGCCTGGCATCGCTCATCTTTCGCGCCGAACATACAGTATCTGAAGAACAGCCCACCTCCGTTTCGCGGATGCACATGAGCGCCACCGTGGTCCTGCTGTGCATAGATCCGGTCACCGGCCGCGCGCTGTGGGCGCATTGGGGCGACTCGCGCCTTTACTGGTTCCGGGAAGGCCGGGTTCACCGCATGACCGAAGACCACAGCGTTGTGCAGCAGCTTTTGCACGCTGGCTTGTATGCCAACGGCGATCCCAGGTCGCTGCCCAATCGCAGTGTCCTGGCCGGTGCAGTGGGTGCCGAGTCGCAGGTACCGCCCACCGTGCTGCCTGAATCCGTGGAGCTGACAGAGGGTGACGCCTTTCTGCTGTGCTCCGACGGACTTTGGGAAAACCTACACGAGTCCGCGATGGAACAAGCGCTGCGGGCCGCAGAGCGGCCCGACGTCTGGCTACAGCACATGGCGGAAGCCGTTCGCTCCAAAGACCGTCCCCATCAGGACAACCTCAGCGCGCTGGCCGTGTGGGTATCCGCAAACCAGACCGTCAACTGAACTGAATCGAACTGCCCACTGAACGGGAGGATGCCGCCATGCAGATGACCAAGAAAGCCGTATCAAGGCGAACGATCCTGAAGACCACCCACTGGCTGTCAATGGCAGCGCTGCCTCTGTCCGGATGCGGCGTGGTGAACACACTCAATCGCCCCAGCGAGGCGCCCACCGGGGTGCCGCCAGCCGTCATCGAGATCATCGCCGAGCGCAGCCTGAACCCTGACGTGGACGGCATGCCCAAGCCCGTACTGCTGCGCATCTACGAATTGCGCACTCCCGTCACCTTCGAACGCTCCAGCTTCTTCGACCTGTTGGACAAGGACGAAAGCCAGCTCGGCGGCGACTTCGTGCGGCGAGAAGAGATCCTGATTGCACCGGGTGAGCGCCGCGTCATCGAACGCAAAGGCAACCCCGACGTGCGTGCCTTCGGTTTCTTCGCCAGCTATCGCGACCTCGAGCGCAGCACCTGGCGTGCACATGTCGATGCCCCGAACTCGGTGGAAATGCGCCGCCGCTGGTGGGGCCTTGGAGAAACACAGCGGCTCAAACCCGTTCACTACCTGGTCACGGTCTCGCGCGACGCCGTACGGGTTCAACATCAAATCACTTCAAGGTAGAACCATGGTTTGGCAACGCAAGGTGGTGTGGGCGGAAGGGATGTTCCTGCGCCCTCAGCACTTTCAACAACAAGAGCGACACCTGGACTTTCTGATCCAAGGGCGCAGTCTTTCCGCCCAGCCTTTCTACTGGGGGTTTTCAGAGCTGACCCTGGACACCCAGATGCTGGCCCTCGGCAAGGTTGCACTGATCTCTGCGCAAGGTGTGCTACCTGACGGCACGCCGTTCAGGATCCCGGATGTGGACGATGCCCCACCACCGTTTGATGTGGGGAAGAACACCAAAGACACGCTGATCCATCTGTCACTCCCGCTGCGGCGGCGTAGCGGCGCAGAAGTAACCCTTGCCGACGACGACGCAGGCATGACGCGTTACCAAGCGCAGGTGCTGGAAGTGGCAGACATTAACGACGTTGGCGCGCAGCCGGCGGAGGTGCAGTTGGGCATCGCCCGGTTCAGCCTGCGCACATCACACGATCTTTCCGACGGTTGGGTATCTCTGCCCGTGACCCACGTGGTGGAACGCAAGGCGGATGGAGCAGCTTTGCTGGACAAAACCTTCATCCCGACTGTCGTCAACAACTCTGAAACCTCCGCACTATTCGCGTTTTGCCGAGAACTTCACGGCCTGTTGCGCCAGCGGGGCGTCGCGCTGGAGGAGCGGCTGATCCAGCCAGGGCGCGGCGGTGTCGGCGAGGTGGGTGACTTCCTGATGCTGCAGTTCATCAACCGATGGGAGCCCGCGGTAGAACATTGGGTCAGGATTCGCAGCATTCACCCTGAGCGCCTCTTCGATGACCTCCTGAAAATGGCGGGCGAGCTGTCCACCTTCACCCGCGAGCAACGACGCCCCGCGCCACTGCCGGCTTATGACCACGACGACCTGCGCAGCTGCTTTCCGCCCTTGATGCTGGAACTGCGCCGCGGCCTTTCGTCGGTGCTTGAGCAAAACGCTATCCAGATCGAGCTGCAGGAGCGGCAATACGGCGTTCGTGTAGCCCTCATCCCGTCCACCGAGCTGCTGACCACCTGCGATTTCGTGTTGGCAGTACACGCCCAGACCACGGTGGAATTCCTGCGCACCCACTTTCCCACCCAGACGAAGCTGGGGCCTGTCGAGAAGATCCGGGACCTCGTCAACCTCCACCTGCCGG
>NZ_QAIM01000590.1:0-4163 GCF_003061035.1 Acidovorax sp. HMWF018 | reverse complement strand
AGTGGTGAGTGTGGCGGCGGCCCCGACTGGCTGCACACCTGGAGCCGCCGCCACACTCACCACTGGATGCCCGCGCTGGTGGCCGGCGCGCGCAGCAGCGCCGACGGTTTCGCGCCGCTGTCGCCCGACCACGCGCTGCGCCCGCACGCCGAGCCGCCCGGCCTGCGCATGCTGGGCGCCACGCTCGCGCTCAAGCCGCAGTTCGCGCTGCGCCCGCAGTGGCACGGCGCCTGCGCCCACACCGGCCCGTGGACGCGCCTGGCCGGCGCGGCCGACGACACACCGCTGTCACCCTGGGCGCTGCTGGGCTGCCGCCTGGCAGAGCTGTCGCGCCTTGCGCTCGACGGTGGCGACGCCTGGCTGCACTGGGGCGGGCTTTCCACCGGGCCGAACCGGGGTCTGGCCTGGGTGGAGATGGCGCGCGGCCTGCTGGTGCACCAGGTGGAGGTGGACCCGGTGTCCCAGCGCGTGCTGGCCTGCCGCGTGGTCGCGCCCACCGAATGGAATTTCCACCCGCAGGGCGAGGTGGCCCGGCACGTGGCCCGGCTCGACCCCGCCCTGCCCGAAGCCGCGCTCGCGCGGCGCGTGAACCTGCTGGTGGCCGCGTTCGACCCCTGCGTGCCGTTCGCCATCGAACACCGCGCGTTGCCCCGCGCCCAGGCACAGGAGGCCGGCCATGCATGAAGCCAGCCTGGCCGGCGGCGTGCTCCAGCTGGTGGAAGAGACCGCCGCGCGCGAAGGCTTCACGCGCCTGCTGGCGCTGCGCCTCGAAGCCGGCCAGCTCGCGGGCGTGGACGTGCGCGCGCTGCGCTTCGCGCTGGAGGCGCTGGCGCCCGGCACGCTGCTGGACGGCGCGCGCATCGAGATCGACGAACCGGCCGGCCAGGCCTGGTGCCTGGGCTGCTCGACGACTGTGGCCCTGGCGCAGCGCGGCGACGCCTGCCCGGCCTGCGGCAGCTTCCACCTGCAACCGACCGGCGGCAGCGAATTGCGCGTGCTCGACATGCAAGTGGCCGATGATTGAAATGCCTCACGAGACAGAACAGGAGACTCGACATGTGCGTCGTATGCGGATGCAGTGACAGCGGTGCCACGCACCCACACCCCTCACACCAGCACCACCACGCCCCGGCCACGGAAGCGCCGGTGCAGGTGAACCCGGCCAACGGCGACCTGCACTTCGGCGCGGGCTCGGCCCGCGTGTCGGTGCCGGGCATGAGCCAGGCGCGCGCGATCAAGCTGGAGACCGACATCCTCGGCGCGAACAACCGCGTGGCCGCGCAGAACCGCGCGCACTTCGAGTCGCACGGCGTCACAGCGCTCAACCTCGTCTCGAGCCCGGGCTCGGGCAAGACCACGCTGCTGTGCGCCACCATCGAAGCGCTGAAGGCGCACGCGCCGGGCCTGGCGGTGTCGGTGATCGAAGGCGACCAGCAGACCAGCTTCGACGCCGACCGCATCCGCGCCACCGGCGCACCGGCGATCCAGGTCAACACCGGCAAGGGCTGCCACCTCGACGCGCCCATGGTGTCCGAGGCCTTCGCGCGCCTGCACACGCACGACCACGGTCATGACCACGGCCACCACCACCCTCACGCGCACAGCCTGTTGTTCATCGAGAACGTGGGCAACCTGGTGTGCCCCGCCGTGTGGGACCTGGGCGAGGCCGCGAAGGTGGCGATCCTGTCGGTGACCGAGGGCGAGGACAAGCCGCTGAAGTATCCGGACATGTTCGCCGCCGCCTCGCTCATGGTGCTCAACAAGATCGACCTGCTGCAGCACGTGCGCTTCGACGTGGCGCGCTGCATCGAACTCGCGCGGCGCGTGAACCCGGGCATCGAGGTGATCCAGCTCTCGGCCACCACGGGTGAGGGCATGGACGCATGGCTGCACTGGCTGGACCACCGCATGGGCCACGACCACCACCATCACCACCACGACGAAACCCACGGCAGCGAAACCGCGCTGCGCGAGCGCGTGCGCCAGCTCGAGGCCGAACTCGCCCGCACACGCGAGGCCCTGAGCGCCACCACCGCGGGCTGACACCAGCATCATGGAACGCACCGCCCCTTCCGTGCTCGCCTGCGGCGCCTGGCTGAAGAACGCCGCGTGCCTGCTCGACGCGCGCGGGCAGGCCCACTGGTCGCCAGTGCACGGCGACCTGAGCGACCCGGTGGCCTGCGCCGCACTGGAAGCCTCGGCGAGCGCGCTGCTGGGCCGGCACGGCCAGCCGGTGCAGGCGGTGGCGCACGACCTGCACCCCGATTTCTTCAGCACCCGCTTCGCCGTGGAACTCGCGGACGCGCTGGGCGTGCCCGTCATCGGCGTGCAGCACCACCACGCGCACATCGCGGCGGTGGTGGCTGAACAGGGAATCGAAGGCCCGGTGATCGGTCTCGCGCTGGACGGCGTGGGCCTCGGGGACGACGGCGAAGCCTGGGGCGGCGAACTGTTGCTGGTGGACGGCGCGCGGCTGCGGCGCCTGGGCCACCTGCACCCGCTCGCGCTGCCCGGCGGCGACCGCGCTGCGCGCGAGCCCTGGCGCATGGCCGCGAGCGCGCTGCACGCGCTGGAGCGCGGCGACGAGATCGTGCCGCGCTTCGCCCCAGCGGTGGGCGAGGCCACGGCGAGCGGTGTGCGGCAGATGCTGGACCGCCGCCTGAACAGCCCGCTCACCAGCAGCACCGGCCGCTGGTTCGACGCCGCCGCCGCCGCGCTGGGCCTGAGCGTGCGCCAGACCGACGAGGCCGAGGCCGCGATCGCGCTGGAAGCGGCGGCCAGCCGCTGGCTTGCGCACCACGCGGGCCCCGAGCCGCTGGCCGACGCGCTGGTGGACCTGCTCACCGACACCCTGCCCGATGGCCAGCACCGCCTGGACCTTCGCGGTCTGTTCGCGCGCCTGCTCGACGTGCCCGCGGAGCGCGTGGACGAAGCGGCGGCGGGCTTTCACCTCGCGCTGGCCGACGCGCTGGCGCACTGGGCCACACAGGCCGCGCGCGCACACGGCACACGCACCGTGTGCCTGGGTGGCGGCTGCTTCTTCAACCGTGTGCTGCGCGAGCGCGTGAGCGAACGCCTGCGCGCCGCCGGCCTCGCGGTGCACCTGCCAGGCTCCAGCGGCTGTGGCGATGCCGGTCTCGCCCTCGGCCAGGCCTGGGTCGCGGCGCGCCAGCTCGAAGCCGGCACCGCACACCACAACGACACCCACGAAAAGGAATCCCAACCATGTGCCTAGCCATACCCGCGCGGCTGGTGGAGCTGCGACCCGACGACCAGGCCGTGGTCGACCTCGGTGGCATCCGCAAGGAGATCTCCATCGCCCTGGTCGCCGACGTGCAGGTGGGCGACTACGTGATCGTGCACGTGGGCCACGCCATCGGCACCATCGACCCCGAAGAGGCCGAGCGCACGCTCGCGATGTTCGCGGAGATGGCGCAGCTGAATGAAGACGTGGTGGTGGAGACGATCAAATGAAATACATCGACGAATTCCGCGACGGCGAACTCGCCCAGCAGATCGGCGCGCGCATCGCCGCCGAGGCCGACCCGGCGCGCACCTACAGCTTCATGGAGTTCTGCGGCGGCCACACGCACGCGATCTCGCGCTACGGCGTGATGGAGCTGCTGCCGCCCAACGTGAAGATGGTGCATGGCCCCGGCTGCCCGGTGTGCGTGCTGCCCATCGGCCGCATCGACCAGGCCATCGGCCTCGCGCTCGCGCAGGGCGCCATCGTCTGCACCTATGGCGACACCATGCGCGTGCCGGCTTCGGAAAGCCTTTCATTGATCCGCGCGAAGGCGCGCGGCGGCGACATCCGCATGGTGTATTCCGCCGCCGACGCGCTCACCATCGCGCGGCAGAACCCGCAGCGCGAGGTGGTGTTCTTCGCCATCGGTTTCGAGACCACCACGCCACCCACCGCCCTCACGCTGCAGCTCGCGAAGCGCGAAGGCCTGACCAACTTCAGCGTGCTGTGCTGCCACGTGCTCACGCCCTCGGCCATCACGCACATCCTCGAATCGCCCGAGGTGCGCCAGTACGGCACCGTGCCCATCGACGGCTTCGTCGGCCCCGCGCACGTGAGCATCGTGATCGGCTCCGGCCCCTACGAACACTTCGCCGGGGAATACCGCAAGCCGGTCGTCATCGCGGGGTTCGAACCG
>NZ_QAIM01000589.1:2071-2942 GCF_003061035.1 Acidovorax sp. HMWF018 | reverse complement strand
TGGCTGCGTTGTGGGTGTGGACGGTGCGGGGTCACTCAGCCGCCTTGGACCACCCCGCACCGTCCACACCCACAACGCAGCCATTGACCAAGGCCTGCGCTTCATTCACCCCCGTGCGGCAGTCCCCTCCCCCCGCTCCCTTGATTGCCCTGCTGGGCGCGCCCTACACGGGCGTGGAGGCGTTGGCACAGGCGCTGCAGCAGCAGATCACTCCCGGCACGGTACATATCGCCCTGCACCACCCGCACCTGGCCCACACCCCGCCCGCGCCCACGCCGCAGGCAGAGTCCGACGCGGTGGCATTGACCCTGCTGATGGGTCTCGATCAGCCCTGTCCTGCCGAGGAACGGACTGCGCAGGAGGCCTGCGATACCCGGCTGCGTGCGGCCCTGGCGGCTGCGGCGATACCCTACCGCGTGGTGTACGGAACGGGCGAGCAGCGCACTCGCAATGCGCTTATTGCTATACAAAATATAGCACCACAGGCATATTCCACTAGCGCAAGGGCCGCATGGGAGACTGAAAATACGCCCAGAGCAGCCCGGCTGCGCGCCTGGAACTGCGAAAAGTGCAGCGACCCGGCTTGTGAGCACCGACTGTTCACGGCGCTCGTGGAGCAGCGGGATACGACACCGCCGCAAGCCATCACGCCAGACCGCGCTTGAGTTCCTTGAGAAGCAACACCACCTGGCTGGAACCATAGCGGTAACCACCGTTGAGCACCTGCACAGCCCGGTCCCATTCGCCCTGCTGGGCCAGTTCCACCAGGGTGGCCGCCTGCTCATGAAAGTATTGGTAGCGCGCCACCAGCAGCGGATAGGCCGGCTGGTCGCCCAGCAGCTCGCCGCCTACGCCGTGCAACCAGCGGCCC
>NZ_QAIM01000589.1:0-2061 GCF_003061035.1 Acidovorax sp. HMWF018 | reverse complement strand
TCGCCCAGCAGCTCGCCGCCTACGCCGTGCAACCAGCGGCCCAGCGCACTGTGGTCAGCGCGGCGCACCAGCACCGGGTCCAGCCCGGCGGAGGTGCGGCCCTCCAGGTAGTCCATCAGGCGGTCTTTCCAGCGCTCGTGGGCATTGATGGCGGCGTCGATGTCCAGCGCGGCGAGCAGGGTATCGGCACGCCGCGAGTCGGGTGCCGCCGCGCTGTCGTACAGCGCCAGCGGAGGCGTAGCCGGGCTGGCCCGGTGGCCCCCCAGAACACGGCGAAGAAACTGCATGACACCCCTCGTTCATTTCCTGCGCGACCGGATGTGATCGCTTGAACGCACACAGGCCTTGCGATCGAACCTTGTGCGCCGGCCCCTCGCAGCGACAGGCGCTGCTGCAGGGTGACCCGGGAATCTTAGGCGGGGATGGCGGGGGCGATTGTCAACGATGGTCAGCCGACCACCGCGCCCGATGGAGGCTGCAGACGGCTACTGGATGCCTGTGGGCCCCGGGGGCTGAGCAGCGGCGGGCGAGACAAAAATCTGCGCAGCATCCACGGCATCAAACCGGTACTGCTGGCCGCAGAACTCGCAACCCACTTCGATGTCGTCGCGCTCGGCGAGGATGCTCTCGGCCTCTTCAGCGCCCAGGTTGCGCAGCATGTTGCTCACGCGCTCGCGGCTGCAGGTGCAGGCAAAACGCGGGCCGCTGGCGCCCTGCTGGGGTTCAAAGCGCAGCAACTTTTCTTCCCAGAACAGGCGGCGCAGGATGGTGTCCACGTCCAGCGTCAGCAGTTCTTCGCGGGTCAGGCTGGCAGCCAGGTGCGCAATGCGGTTGTAGTCCTCGTTGTGGCCGATCTGGTCTTCGTTCTCGCGGTGCGAGAGGCCCGCGGCCAGATTGCCCTCGCCCTTGATGGGCATGCGCTGGATCAAGAGGCCTGCCGCCACCTGGTCGTTGGCGCCGAGCACCAGAATGGTGTCGAGCTGCTCGGACTGCAGCATGTAATGCTGCAGCACGTCCGACAGACGCTCCAGCTTTTCGTGGTGGTCGCCGTGCAGAGGCACCACGCCCTGGTAGGGCTGCTGACCGGGGTGGCGGTCCTTGGGGTCCAGGGTGATGGCGCAGCGGCCACCGCCGCCCACATTGACCATGTGGCTCAGCTTCGCGTCCGGCAGCACCTCGCCATTCACGGTAGCTGTAGCGCGCAGGCTCAGGTCCGACTGCACCTCGGCCACGGCCAATTTGACGGGGCCATCACCAAACACCTGCAGCACCAGCGCGCCGTTGAACTTGATGTTGGACTGCATCAGCACGCCGGCGGCCGCCATCTCGCCCAGCAGCTCGCTCACGGGGGCGGGATAGGCGCCGGTGGCGGTGTTGCCCGCCCGGCGTTTCAGGATCTCGGTCCAGGCATCGGTGAGGCGCACGATCATGCCGCGCACGGGCAGGCCATCGAAAAGAAACTTGTGGAGTTCAGACACGCAGGGATTCCAGGAGAAAAATAGCAGCAGCGAGCGCCAGTGGGCGGCGTTCAGCCGATCTTGTGCAAGCCGTGTTGGAAGCGGCGCGCATTGTCGATGTAGTGCTGAGCGCTCTGGCGCAGGCCTTCGATCTGCTCAGGGGTGAGTTCACGCACGGCCTTGGCCGGGCTGCCGATGATCATGGAGCCATCGGGGAACTCCTTGCCCTCGGTGACCAGCGCACCCGCGCCCACCAGGCAGTTCTTGCCGATCTTGGCGCCGTTGAGCACCACAGCGCCAATGCCGATCAGCGATTCGTCGCCGATGGTGCAGCCGTGCAGCATGACCTGGTGGCCCACCGTCACCCGCTCGCCCACCACCAGGGGCTTGCCGATGTCGGCGTGCAGCACGCTCGCGTCCTGGATGTTGGAGCCTGCGCCGATGGTGATGCTCTCGGTGTCGCCGCGCACCACGGTGCCAAACCACACGCTGGCGTCTTCACCCAGCACCACATTGCCCATCACCTGCGCGCTGTCGGCCACCCATGCCGACGCCGCCACTTGGGGAGCCACACCGTCGAGTTCGTAAATTGCCATGCACCCAC
>NZ_QAIM01000083.1:0-3296 GCF_003061035.1 Acidovorax sp. HMWF018 | reverse complement strand
ATCTTGAGGCTGAAAAATTGCGTGTCCGTTTCGATCTCCACGGTGTCTCGGTTCATGGTCACTTTGCCCAAACCCAAGAGAGTCTTGGGCGTGTGGGTTGGACCGTCTGCACGGTTGCGCAGTGAGGACGGGAAGGTGCGCAGGTCCAAGCGTTCATAAAGCGCTTTGACCGCGTTGGCAGGCAGGGCGGCTTGGGTCACGATAAAAGGCTGGGTGCCGACCATTCGCAATGCGTCACACACCAAGTATTCGCTGCGAATTTCCGCACTGCGTGTGGATTCGTCCGGAGCACTGGTAGACAAAAGATTGGAATACTGCGCGCAGTTGTTTGCCACGCCCCCGTTGTCAAATGGCAAAGCCGTCCTGGGTACAGAAAGCGCCCCCTTCAGGTCCGTAAGTGCGGCCGCCACAGCAGCGTTCTGGGGGCTTACCTGGGTGAGTGCTTTGTGAGCGGAATGGCTCGCCGCTTGTGATGCGCCCAACGAGAGATAAACAGTTGCTGCTGTAGTGAGTAGAAATTTGTTCACTTGATGTTCTCCAGAAGCGCGGCTTCCTTCTTTCTGCGGGTTGGGAAAACATCGCCGAAGTTCCTCAAGATTTTTGCTGCTTCCGTCCAATCCTGTTTTGTGACGGCTGCCCAGAACTTCGGTGTCGCTGCATCCAGATTTTTCCCGTATTGGAAGGATACCGACGCGATCACGGTTTGAGCCTCTGCTGGCAAATCTATAAAGCTTTTTTCGCTAGAGGCTGCGTCGTATTTAATTTTCACCGTGGCCAAGTGAGCAGATTTAACAGCCTTGTCGATAGATTCTGCTTCGGAGGATGTGATTGTGAGCGGCGTTGTATCCAGCAGCTTCTTGGCGTCCTCCTTCTTGGCGCCGAGGTACGGTTTTAATTTTTCGATCAGGTTGGCAGGCAAGCCCAGTCGCTTCAAGTCTGCTTCTGACCGTTGGCCCAAGTCAAAACCGGTCGCAATCGTTACACCGCTTTTGCTCACTGCAGTTGCCGGAACGTAGCCACTAGTGGTGCGACCGCCCTCTAGGTCGCTCAGAAATGAATAGTCAATTAAGTCAGGCATTCTTGATTCTTGTTTTCGTATCTGTTTTTAAAGTGTGCGAGCAGATTTACTGATGTAGAGCCTCAAGTTGAGCCGCTACTGCGGACTCATCTGCACTATTCCTTGGCTCGCCCATCTGCTCAAATTGGCGTTGTGACGGAAGTACCCTCCCGCGCGGCGCATTGTTCTCTGTATTGATTCGATAACGCATCTCACGCAGCTTTATTTCGTCTCCAGTTGCAACGGCTACTGAGTGGTGGGCCGGGTGCAAAAAAACGCATCGACGCCATTGCAATAGAGGCTAGGCGGCGACCGCTTCATTTGAAGCTGTACGGTGCGGTAGAACATCTGGTCACCTTGTCCCGCATTCAAAGGCAACGAGCGTTACATACGCTTCAGTTGATCAGCCTAAAAGGCAACGTGTCTTGACATAGACGTTGGCGCTGTGAGTTCGATTGGAGAACCGACTGATGCCTTCGTATTTCAACGATATGGGAATGTTGGATCGCAGCTGCGAACTGCATCTGAGGCGGGTGCTTTACGGAGCACTGGACACAAAACGTTCAACGTATCGCACCAGCACAGATCTGGTTACTTAGACTCCATGCCCGGCTCGCGGGGCAAAGTCAGCGTGAAGCGCGACCCCTGGCCCTCCGCAGAGGATAGTGTGAGCGTGCCCCCCATCAGCACCGCCAACGCCCGCGACAACGCCAGCCCGAGGCCCGTGCCGCCGTGCTGGTAGCTCACCTGGTCGTTGCCTTGGCGAAATTTCTCAAAGATCGTTTCGTGCAGGTGCGCCGGGATGCCCGGGCCGGTGTCCACCACGTGGAAGCGCACGGCGTCTTGGCTGGCGTCCACCTCAATGGCGACCGAGCCCGTGTCGGTGAACTTCATGGCGTTGGACAGCAGGTTGTTGAGCACCTGTTTAAGCCGCAGTCCGTCGCACATCAAAGTGTGGGGGGCGTCAGGGGCAATGCGCACATGGAGCGCCAGGTTCTTGTTGGCGGCCGTGACGGCAAAGAAGTCGGCGGTGGACTGAACAATCTCGGTCACGTTCTGTTCGGTGGGCATGTGGGGCATGGCACCTGCTTCCACCTTGGCCAGGTCCAGGATCTCGGTGAGCAGGGCGTTCAAGTGGTCTGCCGCCTTGCGGATCAGGCTGGCCTGTTCCTTGAAGCGGGGCTGCTCCAGCCGTAGCTCCATCAGTTCTGCGAAGCCGCGGATGCTGGTGAGGGGCGTGCGCAACTCGTGCGAGACGGCGGCCAGGAACTCGCTCTTGGCCTGGCTGGCCGAGCGGGCCTCGGCCTCGCTGATGCGCAGTGCGGCGTTGGTGCTCTCCAACTGGCGCACGCTGCGCACAAAGATCAGCGCTGCACCCACCAGCGCCACACTGAACAGCGCCATGGTGAACAGGGCCACATTGCGGCTAGCGCGCCATTCCTGCAAGGCCTCGTCGGTGCTGGTGGCCACCACCACCATCAGAGGGTAGGTGCCAACACGGCTGTAGGCATAAATGCGTTCGATACCGTCGATGCCGCTGGAGCGCACGTAGTGGCCGCTGGGGCCGCGTTCTTCTGCATTGTTGTCCGGACTGCGCGGCACTACGCTTCCCATTCCGACGCTCTGTCCTCCCATCACTCTTGCTCGAATGGTGCGGTCGTTTCCGATAAGTGTCACGACACCAGTTCGCCCCAATTGAACTCCGCGATAGACGTCCTCAAAGTAACCGGGGTTCACGGAGGCAACAATCACGCTGGCTACGCCACCGCCAGCGTCCTGAATCTTGCGCGACAACTGGATGGTGGCCTTGCCGGACACCTTCCCAATCACGGGCTTGCCCACAAACAGTCCGCTAGGCGTCTGCTGCAGACGGACCGCCTCCGACGCGGAGGGATGGAGGTGCACTTGCACATGCTCACGCTCGGACAGGTCAACGTGACCCGTTTTCTCGCCGGTGGGGTCGATGTTGCTTCCAACGAACCGGCCGTCGGAGCCGACCAGTGAGAGCTGAGTCAGGATCAAGGGGGCAAGCCCGGTCTCGTTGGCGAACCGCGTGAAGTCTGCCTTTTCAAAGTCGTTGGCCAGCACAGTGTCACGCATGCGAAGGGTCGCCTGGTCTACGGCCGCCATCACCCGTACGGTCTGTTCGCCCAGGCTCAGCGCGAGATTGCTGTTCTGGCGAACCTGCGCGTTCATGGCATCGCGCCGTGACACATCCATAAGCAGAGCCACCGTACCC
>NZ_QAIM01000588.1:14522-21933 GCF_003061035.1 Acidovorax sp. HMWF018 | reverse complement strand
GTGCTTTGTTGGTGATGGCTGAAGGGATGCGTGGGGCGGGTCTGCCACCCGCTGGCGCGATGCTTGCTGAAGGTGCGTGATGGCGAGTTGCCGTTGTGGGCAGCGGCGCGCCAATGTAGGCGGGCGATTTGTACGCAAACGTAACGGAAAGCGCTATGCTGAGCGGGCCCGCCACGGCGCGCGGCCCGTCGGTGGGTAGACATTCCTTTTTGGCGCCGTTCTCCACAGGAGTTCTGCAATGGACCGAGGTTTCAACGCGTCGCGCACGTACATGATGGGTAGCCGCCCCATCATTATCAGCGCGAGCCGCCGTGCGCCTGCCGTGTGGTCTGCTACGCCAACCGTGGCGCCGCCCAGGCCGCACCTGAGTCTGCTGCGCGCTCCCCATATGCCCCTTTCCAACCGCTGGTGCGCTGCCAGCCGGGCGCAGCCTGTTTGCTTGTTTCCCTCAGGAGTGTTGTCATGAACCAGTTCAAGATTTCCACCCGCTTGGCGGGTTTGCTTGCGGCCTTGTGTCTGCTGGTGTTGCTGGTGGGCGTGGCGGGGCTGTATGGCATGGGCAATTCCAATGCCGGGCTCAAGTCGGTATATGACGACCGGGTGGTGCCGCTCAAGCAGATCAAGGTGGTGGCGGACATGTATGCGGTCAACGTGGTGGACACGGCCCACAAGGTGCGTGATGGCGCGCTGACACCCGCACAGGGCCTGCAGTCGGTGGCCGATGCGCGCAAGGCCATCGAGGCCAACTGGAAGGCCTATCTGGCCACCCAGCTGGTGCCGGAGGAAACGCAGTTGGTCGAGCGCTTCAAGCCGCTGCAGGCCAAGGCAGATGCGGCCACCGATGTACTGGCGGGGCACTTCAAGTCGGGCGATGTGGCGGCCCTGACCGCGTTTGCGGCCAAGGAGATGTACCCCGCCATCGACCCATTGCAGGAGGTGCTGGGCCAGCTGATGCAGGTGCAGCTGGACCGTGCCAAGGCCGAGTACGACAGTGCGGCCGCCAGCTACCAGACCATCCGCGCACTGGCGGTCACGGCCGTGGTGGCGGGCATCGTGCTGGCGGTGCTGATGGGCGGCGCCATGATCCGGCAGATTTCGCGCGCGCTGGGTGATGCGGTGCAGATCACCGACGCGGTGGCTCAGGGCGACCTGACCGTGGCGATCCACGCGCGGGGCAAGGACGAGATCGCCCAGTTGCTCGGCGGCCTCACCGCCATGCGGGACAACCTGGCACATGTGGTGTCGGGCGTGCGTGGCAATGCCCAGGGCGTGGCGTCGGCCAGTGCCGAGATCGCATCGGGCAACAACGACCTGTCCATCCGCACCGAGCAGCAGGCCAGCGCGCTGCAGGAAACCGCTGCGTCGATGGAGGAGCTGAGTTCCACCGTCAAGCAAAACGCCGACAACGCGCGCCAGGCCAACCAGCTGGCGATGAGCGCATCCACCGTGGCGGGGCAGGGCGGCGATGTGGTGGCCGAGGTGGTGACCACGATGAAGGGCATCAACGACAGCAGCAAAAAGATCGCCGACATCATCAGCGTGATTGACGGCATTGCGTTCCAGACCAACATCCTGGCGCTGAACGCGGCCGTGGAGGCCGCCCGCGCGGGCGAGCAGGGCCGGGGCTTTGCGGTGGTAGCGGGCGAGGTGCGCAATCTGGCCCAGCGCAGTGCTGAGGCGGCCAAAGAGATCAAGTCGCTCATCACTGCCAGCGTGGAGCGGGTCGAGCAGGGCACCCAGCTGGTGGACAAGGCGGGCATCACCATGACCGAGGTGGTGGGCGCCATTCGCCGCGTGACGGACATCATGGGCGAGATCAGCGCCGCCAGCAGCGAGCAGAGCACGGGCGTGTCGCAGGTGGGCGAGGCCGTCACGCAGATGGACCAGGTCACCCAGCAGAACGCGGCGCTGGTCGAGGAAATGGCGGCTGCTGCCAGCAGCCTGAGCCACCAGGCCCAGGCCTTGGTGGGGGCGGTGGCGGTGTTCAAGCTCACGGCCGACCAGGCACGGGCATCGCAGCCTGGCGGCGCTGTGGACCCGGTGCCGCGCCCTGCGCCTGCAGCGGACACGCGCAAGGCGGCGATGGGTGGCCATGCCGCGGGCAGCAAGGCAACCCTTGCTTTGCGCTCTCCCTCTGCTCCTGCCGCCAAAAAGGCACCTGCTGCCAGTGCCACCACCAAGGCCGCGGGCGTCGCACCCAAAGCAGCCCCACAAGCAGTGGCTGCCGGTGCCGAGGACGACTGGGAGAGCTTTTGACCGACGGCAGGCCATGCCTGCACCGTTTGTAAGTTTTTTGCCCCGTTTTGGGGCGTAGACTTCCCCAAGTTGGTTCGGTGCCTGGCACTGCGCCGACAGCTCCCGCGATGTAGCACCCCAGCCCGAGCGTGCGCTGCACGCGCGGGGCCTTGTGCGCTGTTTTGATATCCCCACGGCTGACACAGGGGGCCGCACCCATGCCCCAACCGGCGCAGCGCTTGCGCAGTGGGCCGTCGACTCTCTTGTGATAATTTAAATTGATAAAATCATATTTATCATAAATATGATATAATTATCACATTCCAGCCGCTGATTCCTTGTTGTCCCGCGCAGGTGCGTGGCACCCCGTCGGCGCACCCATGGCTGGCAAAAGCCCCCATAAAAACCACGAAAGATTCCCATGAGCAACCTGAAAATCGGAGCGCGCCTGAGCCTGGCCTTTGGCCTTGTGCTGTTGATCACCGCCACCATCGCCGCCACCGGCGTCTGGCGACTGGCGGTACTCAAGGAGGCCAGCAGTCGCATTGCCACTGTCGAAATGGAACGCAACGCCCTGGCGCAGGAGTGGAAGGCGGCCATCGACCTGAACTGGGTGCGGGCGTCGGCGTCGCTCAAGGCCACGGATGCGGGCTACATCCAGTCGCTCACGGCCGACATGGCCACCACGTCCCAACGGGCCAGCGAGGCGCAAAAGAAGCTGGAGGCGCTGGTGGACGACCCCACCGAAAAGGCGCTGATGGAACGTGTGGCGGTGACCCGCAAGGCCTATGTGGACGCGCGCGCCAAATTGCTGGAGCGCAAGAAGGCTGGGGAAGACGTGTTTGCGCTGGTGGACAGCGACCTCAAGCCCCTGGCCACCGCTTACCTGCAGTCGCTGGCCGATGTGGCGGACAACACGCACAAGCAGCTCGATGAGTTCGAGGGCGCCATCATCCAGGCCGCAGGCACCAGCCAGTGGGTGCTGGCGCTGGGGGCGGTGGTGTCGGTGGTGCTGGGCGCATTGTTTGCGCTGTGGACCACGCGTTCCATCGTGGGGCCGGTGCAGCGTGCGGTGCAGGCGGCCGATGAAATCAGCCACGGCAATCTGTCGGTGCAGATTCCCGACGTGGGCAACGGCCGCAATGAGATGGCCCAGCTGCTGCGCTCGCTGGACGAAATGCAGCAAAACCTGTCGCGCATCGTGGGGCATGTGCGCTCCGGCTCCGAGAACGTGGCCACGGCGTCGTCGGAGATCGCCCAGGGCAACAACGACCTGAGCGCACGCACCGAGCAGCAGGCCAGCGCCCTGCAGGAGACGGCCGCATCCATGGAGCAGCTCAATTCGACCGTGCGCCAGAACGCCGACAACGCCCGCCAGGCCAACCAGCTTGCGCAGAGCGCATCGACGGTGGCCGTGCATGGCGGAGAGGTGGTGAGCCAGGTGGTGGACACCATGAAGGGCATTCACGACAGCAGCAGCAAGATCGCCGACATCATCGGTGTGATCGATGGCATTGCCTTCCAGACCAACATCCTTGCGCTGAACGCGGCCGTCGAAGCAGCGCGTGCGGGTGAGCAGGGCCGGGGCTTTGCGGTGGTGGCGTCCGAGGTGCGCAGCCTGGCGGGCCGTTCGGCCGACGCGGCCAAGCAGATCAAGACCCTGATCAACGACAGCGTGGAACGCGTGGCCGCAGGCACCACGCTGGTCGATCAGGCGGGTGCAACCATGACCGAGGTGGTGGGCGCTATCAAACGTGTCACGGATTTGATGGGCGAGATCAGTGCCGCCAGCTCTGAACAAAGCCAGGGCGTGGCCCAGGTGGGCGAGGCTGTGACACAGATGGACCAGGTCACCCAGCAAAACGCTGCCCTGGTGGAAGAAATGGCCGCCGCCGCCGCCAGCCTCAACAACCAGGCGCAGGACCTGGTGAGCACGGTGGCGTTCTTCAAGCTGTCGCCAGCGCAGGCTGCGCAGCCGGCTGCGTCTGCCTTTGCGTATGTGCCCAAGGCTGCAGTCCCATCTCCGGCCTTGGCCGGTTCCAGCCGACCAGCCCCTGTGGCCCCGTCCAAGGTGCCGCCCCTGCGTGCGGCCGCCAAGCCCGCACCGGCTCTTGCGTCAACGGCGCCAGCTCGTTCGGGCAGCGGCAATGATGCTGACTGGGAGAGTTTTTGACAGTGGCTCGCCGCCCTCGGCAGGCGTGACGGGCCCTGCCTTCGCCGTGTGTTGGTTCAAACCTGGCTTTGATCTCGTCCGCGCGTCCTGCCTGATCACTGCAGGTCAGGCGGCCTTGAAGGGGCTTCGCGCTTGCAGGTCGCCGAGGTAGCTTTCCACCCCAGCGCCTTCGCGGTCCAGAAAGCGCTGCACCGCCTCAGCAAATGCCGGGTGTGCCAGCCAGTGCGCGCTGGTGGCCTGCACGGGCAGCAGCGCGCGGGCCATCTTGTGCTCGCCCTGGGCTCCCCCCTCAAACCGCACGGCACCGTGGGCGATGCACCACTGCAGCGGCTGGTAGTAGCAGGCCTCGAAGTGCAGGCAGTCCACGCGCTCCAGCGCGCCCCAGTAGCGGCCGTAGGCCACCAGCTCGGAGCGTGATTCGGGGCCTGATTCAGCGTCTTTTTGGGCTGATGCGCTGGATGCATATGCGCCGATAGCTATCAAACTGCTAGCAATAGGCCGTCCGTCCCGCTCCCCCACAAACAGCAGCCAGGCCTCGGGCATGTCCGCTGCCATGCGGGCGAAGAAGTCGCGCGTGAGGTAGGGCGGGTTGCCGTGCTCCAGATAGGTGCGCTCGTAGCAGCGGTAAAAAAAATCCCAGTCTGCAGCGCTGATGTCCGCCCCGCGTGACCAGCGGAAGGTGACTCCGGCATCGGCCACGCGGCGGCGCTCCTGGCGGATCTTCTTGCGTTTGTCTTGCGACAGGCTGGCGAGGAACTGGTCAAAGTCCTGGTAGCGCGGGGTTTCGCCGTCGGTGGCGGCTACACCCTGGGCCACAGGGAGCGTGGGCCGTTCATTCTTCCAGTGAAACTGCACGGTGTGCCGCAGCATCAGGTCTTGTTGCGCGCTGGTCAGCACATCGTCATCGCTGGCAAACAGCACATGCACGGACGACACGTCTTCTTGCTCGCACCACTGGCACATCGCCTGCACCAGCAGGGCGCGCGTGGCGGCATCGCGGGCCAGCAGCCGGCTGCCCGGCACGGGCGTAAAGGGCACGGCAATGACGGCCTTGGGGTAGTAGGGCACACGGTGCTGCTCGTAAGCGCTGGCCCAGGCCCAGTCAAACACATATTCGCCGTACGAATGGCTCTTGAGGTACAGGGGGCAGGCGGCCACCAGGGTGTCGCCGTCCCACAGCGTCATGAAGCGGGGTGTCCAGCCGGTACGCGGCGTGGCGCTGCCGCTGCTTTCCAGCGCGGCCAGGTATTCATGCCGCATGAAGGGCGTGGGGTGGCTTTGCTGCGCCAGCAGGTGGTTCCAGGCGGTAGTGTCCACGTCCAGCACGGAGGGGAGCACGCGGGCGATAATGGCAGCTTCAGCCATGCAGGCCCCTGTGATGCACTTTTGATTGCGGGCCTGCAACGGCGGTATTCAACCTGGCCGCAGGGGCCGATTCCAGTTCCATGACGCTCTCCATTTGCACTGCGCAGCTCAACTTTGTTGTGGGCGACATGCCCGGCAACGCCCAAAAGATCATTGCGGCAGCCCGCGAGGCCTATGCCCAGGGCGCTCGCCTGTTGCTGACACCGGAGCTGGCCATCTGCGGCTACGCGGCCGAAGACCTATTCCTGCGCCCTGCCTTCATTGCGGCCTGCGATGATGCCGTGAAAACCGTGGCCCGCGAGACTGCGGGGTTGAAAGGCCTGGCCATCGTGCTGGGCCACCCGCAGGCCATGGCCCCTGGCGCCCAGGCCTTCAGCGTCTGCTTCAACGCCGCCAGCGTGGTGCGCGACGGCAAGATCGAGCAGACCTATGCCAAGCGCGAGCTGCCCAACTACCAGGTGTTTGACGAGCGGCGCTACTTCGTGCCCGGCAGCAAGCCCTGTGTGTTCGAGGTGGAAGGCGTGAAGGTGGGTGTGCTGGTGTGCGAAGACGCCTGGTTTGCCACCCCCGCGCGCGACACCGCTGCCGCCGGTGCGCAGTTGCTGGCAGTCATCAATGCATCGCCTTTCCACCTGGGCAAGGGCACGGAGCGCGAGGCCACCATGCGCGCCCGTGTGGTCGAGACGGGCCTGCCGCTGGTCTACGCCCACCTGGTGGGCGGGCAGGACGAGGTGGTGTTCGAAGGCTGCTCGTTTGCGCTGGCCGCCGACGGTTCGGTGGCGGCGCGGGCCCCTGCTTTTGTGGAAAAACTGGTCTATGCGCTAGTCGAATCTGCTCAGGGTGCTATCAAAATTACAGCAGAGGTTGCCCCAGAGCGCACGCTGGAGGCCGACCTGTGGGATGCCCTGGTGCTGGGTGTGCGCGACTATGTGGGCAAGAACGGCTTTCCGGGCGCGCTGCTGGGGTTGTCGGGCGGCATCGACTCGGCGCTGGTGCTGGCGATTGCGGTGGATGCGCTCGGTGCCGACAAGGTCCGCACGGTGATGATGCCGTCGCCCTACACCGCCGACATCAGCTGGATCGACGCGCGCGACATGGCCACGCGCATGGGCGTGCGCTACGACGAGATTTCGATCAAGCCGCAGTTCGAGGCCTTCAAGGCCGCTCTGGCCGCCGAATTCGCCGGGCTGCCCGAAGACACCACCGAAGAAAACCTGCAGGCACGTATCCGGGGCACGCTGCTGATGGCGTTGTCCAACAAGTTCGGCGCCATCGTGCTGACCACCGGCAACAAGAGCGAGATGTCCACCGGCTACTGCACGCTGTACGGCGACATGGCCGGCGGATTTGCCGTGATCAAGGACGTGGCCAAGACCCGGGTGTTTGATCTGGCCCGCTGGCGCAATGCCAACGACCCGTATGGCACCTGCGCCAGCCCCATCCCTGAGCGCATCATCACCCGGCCGCCCAGTGCCGAGCTGCGACCCGACCAGAAGGACCAGGACAGCCTGCCGCCGTATGAGGTGCTGGACGCCATCGTGGCCCGCTACATGGAAAACGATGAGCCCATCGAGTCCATCATCGCCAGCGGCTTCGCCCGGGCCGATGTCGAGCGCGTGACGCGCCTGATCAAGCTCA